>NZ_VTXJ01000010.1:0-206558 GCF_013114525.1 Vibrio sp. T3Y01
TGGCTCAATCGAAAAACACTTAGAAAGCGTTTTATCTCAATATTCAGCGATAGAAAGTCAAAACGACGTTGATAAGCTTTATGCCTTGTTAGAACGCTTTGAGAGGAGCGGATTAGAAACAAAACTTATTGAAGAGACCCCTAAACAGGAAATAGACGTTGTTTATATCGACAGAGCACATATTGATAACTGCTTCGATAATGAAAACCGTCAGATTGCCCCCATTTCACTGTTTATACATACGAATGAATTAGACAGGTTCACTGAATGCTTAACAACCCACCCTTATTTCACATTTGAATTATGCCAAGCAAGTGAAGAGTTAAATAACTATCACTATCAAGTTCACCCAATTCGCTAACGCAACCAGATCTAAAATGTAGGGCTCTTCCAGCCCAGATCAAGACGTGTTGTACGCGATTTATCAAACAGTATTCCCACCCTTTTCCTTTTATCATCACAATCAAGGTCAATCTTTTGATCTTCGAGCAGTAAGCTGATCAAATATAAGCCTAAGGCTGAATGATCTTGGCCATTCGTCTTCACCGCCACAGCTTCAACAATGAATTCAATTCCTGTTGACAGTGTTTCTGTATCTTTTAAAGCCATAACTCCCCCCTTAATTAACTGTATAAATATACAGCAAACTAAGACGAGTGAGTCCATATTTATACGAAATGAGACATTAATCACATGAATGAGAGGCATATAGACTCAACCCTCCTCAAACATTTCCTCCTTGAATTTACCAAGAGCTCTCATATTGGCTCGATATTTTACTCATTATTATTCGACTCAAGGAAAAGCTGACTCAAGTACCGCCTTCTTGTCCCCTACCTCATACTCTACCCAATTTAACGTTACAGGGGCAGATATCTGATGAACAGCATAATTACCACAATACTCTGGCTCATTTCGCCTACTTTCGGATAAAGCAGACTTGATCCATTTAAACAGATAGACATAACGACTGACGGTCTGGCGACACAGGTTCGCATTACGTGCCACCAAACCAATCGTGAGCTCCTGATTTTTGCGTAACAGAACCTGACATGCGCGGATAATTCGACGAGTGGTCTTCGTCCGACGAATGTTATGGGTTCTTCTGGCCGCTCTACGCTGCCTTTCCTGTAAACTTAATCCACTATCCAATCCCATCACACCTCGCTGGCAGTCTGAGCGAGCACAGTATTTATCCCAAGTCCAACGAGAAACACTTTTCACTAGAGCCAACACCTCACTGCACTGCAAAGGCGGCTTATCCGCAGTGTCGGTATTTTTGTAATGAGCGAAACTCTCCACACGGCGTTTAAAGTTAGAATAACTGCCCTTTTCCCTTTCTTCGTCGACGATGTCATACGCGTATCGGCGAGTGTGTTCAAACAAAGTACAGTTTCGAGAGTAAGAGGCATCAATATCTTGACGAAGCCATGGCCTTGTTGTCTCCAACTCAACTGAATCCGCTAACTCGTTGAGTTCATAGACACTCCGATGGAGTTCGGTCGTCTGCCACCACGGATGAAAGGGCGTTTTGGCTACTGGGCCGGAATAACTCAAGTCCGCCTCAAGTCGCAAGGCTAAGGCGCGATAAATGGCTTTAAGATACTGAATGGGTTTAGAGCGAGCTTGATCGCTCGTGCAAACCGGCACAATAGCGTAAAAAAGGTGGGCTTTATTGCTGGTGCGATTTCGAACGATTAGATTAGGGGGTGGCAAGCCTTCATCTTGCCAAATATAGGGGTTGGGGACAGAGCGATGGTCGTGATCGATGTCAAACACCATCCACGCCAGCATCTCTTTACGATTAACCTGCATATACGGCCATCTGACCGCATAGTTTCGAGGCCTGTTGAGCATCGCGGTTTTATTGTCACTGCACCTCGACAAATAAGGCGCTTCTTCAAGTAGCCGACTCAAACACGACATAGATGAAGACGCAGCGTATTCAGGATGAGCCGTCATCGCCTCCCCCTCGGGGCACCTTGCTCACTCTCACCTAAAGAAAAAGCAAAGTAAAAGAGATTGTCTTGGGCGTTGAACGCCGTTATTGAGTCAGGACTCTTGACTCCTTCTGATAAGGTTCGCGCGCCAGTCAAAGCCACTCCTTTCGAGCTTTCAGAGTCGCCACGGGTGTCATTTTTTGTCGCGCACCTTGTCGGATGACAATTGACTGCATCACGCCCCCCTTCTTTACCTTTTAATACTAAATCGGAGACCACTTCAAGACTGGTTTGAATGACCGCAAAAACATGATGATTCATAAAGTTGACCTCGGCTAAAAACGCTCCCCTTCGGAGAAACCAATAACGCGCCTCTGGAAGAGGAAACGCGTTAAAGCCAACGTTGTCTGATTCTTTGTATTCGCTTTTTAAGGCTGAATAAACGAATTCGCAGTCGTACTTGTTCAAACACATGATTCGAACGCCTTAATTGGTTCATTAACCTCGCCTGCTCAACCCATAACGAAGAAAGTTGACGAGCGCATAACTCGCGTCGAATGTGCCTGATATACCTAAGGCCTCTACGCTTATCTTCCTCCGTCAATCCATGACCAAACGATTCAGGACATGACTTATCGCTCGGAGTAACAGACATCATTTCTCCGAATTGATGTTTGAGGCAGATAAACCATTAGCGCCTCCCCCCTTCATCCATGGCTTTAAGCAGACAAACACCTTGATTCAGTTTTTCTAAGCTCCTGAGGAGTTTTACCTGAACACCGATACTTGCGTGGGCGGAATGAATAATCTTATGTTTTTGAGCGCGAGTAAGACGCTGATTTCCCGCATACTCCAAAGCCATCCGAGACAACTCACCCGAGTGGGTCGAGCTCTCTAGTGCGCACAAAACAAAGGCATCATCCATGGTTTTGGGTGGTATATAAGCGGTGACCACATCCAGCCCAAGAAGTAAACTGTTTACAATGGTGTGATTACCGCTCACTTTGGCGAGAATGATGGCTTCAACACAACTCAGGACATGAGGCTGCTCAGGATTAAGCTTATTCCGCAGCATGGTCGGACTCATCCCTATGACCTCTGCCAGCCTAGCCATATTCTCTGATCTAGCGAACACGCAACACGCCTCATTAAAGGCTCCTTGTTTTGTGCGAGAAAATTCGCCTATTGAGTCAATTCCATTCATAACCAATACTCAATTGAAGAAAAGTGAAAAAAGAAGCCCAACCAAGAACATTGCCCCCCAACGGGCAACACTCTTTGGTCGAAATAAAGGAAGATAAACGCATGAGCGACTAACCCATTCTCTCCATCGTTTCACGAGTTGCCATTTCTAAGAGCATGACCATATTGATCAAAGGAGTATCTTTAGGATTGTCTTTCTTTTTAATGGGTAAGCGACCGTCTTTAACCCAATCAGTGATGGTACGTTTTGTCATACCGGAGAATTGAGAGTATTGGTCGTACGTCATGAAAGGCGTATTTAGGACTACTTGATATGAGAGCATAGTGCTATCCTATTCAGTTATAAGTTGTATTTATTCGGGTCAAAGAGTTGCAGAACGCCCGATTTCATTTGGAATTATTGATCGCATATGGAAAAATGTCAATTCCCAATTCGTCCGCCAGAGTATGTTGGTGGTAAAGAAGTTATCGAAAGGTTGATGTTGGCCACAAATACCAACTCTAATCAGGCACTGGCCGATGCATTTGGTTTACCTAAATCAACCGTTGGTACTTGGAGGCATAGAAACTTAGTTCCATACGAAATCGTCATTCGATTGCATTTGGAAACAGGAATCTCAATTAAGTGGCTTACACTAGGTGAAGGTGAACCGTATGTGAGCTCAGCTGAGTACACTCATTTCTCAAAGAAAAACGAAACAAAAAAGATTTTTGATGCTGATTGCTTTCGTATTGAAGATGGCAAGTTAGTGAACCAAGGAACTTTAACTTTAGATAGAGCTTTCCTGATTGAACTTGATGTCATCAACGTGATGGCAATTAAAGATGGCAAGAATACATTCCTCGTAAATAAGGAATCTCGCCAGGCAGTAAGCGGTACATACCTAGTGGATATGGACGGCCTACTCTCACTTAATGAGATTCAGCGCCTACCAGGTAAAAAACTAGCGATCAGCTTTAACGGCTCGACATTAACCGTCGAGGAAGATGAAGTGAGAGTTGTAGGGCGAGTCGCATTAACAATGGAGAAGTGCTAGCGGCAGAACTCATTCTTTGAGCTCACTCGCAGTCAATCTGGTTAACGGTATTGCTAACATCTAACTAGGTTATTATCACCCAATCTTATCGGGGGGTGGACGTTAACACCTTTGCTTGCAAACTAAAAAAGGCTGCCATTTGGCAGCCTTTTTCTTTGGTCCCGAAATTCTAGTCGTATACTGTCAAAAGCGTTCTAAAACGTTTCTGGACAAAAGTGTGTTTTGGCTTAGGTCAGAACACACTTAATTATGTTAGTAAACCTAATGCATCTCATTACTCAATATCATTTTGACCATGAGCAACATACCCCACAGAGTAAACTTCACCGCTACTATCATCAATACCTTCTGAGCTACTCAACCACGTTAAACCGAGCGTTTCCCACGAGATATAATCTAAGCCGTGTACATCTGTATGTTGGCTGACTTTATTATGAATACACGCAAGAGAATGGTGCGAATCAGGAACGTTTGGCTCGTCGTCAACGAACCAAATATCAACCTTTGGGCGACCGAATTGTTCGCAAAGAGCTTTGAATCCATCACTTTGGAGAAATAAGACCATTGCGTGATGATCTCTCCAAACATAAAACGGGGCGTAGCTATTCATCTGATTTTCATAACTTTTCGCATCTTTACGCGAATAAAGATAGGCTTTAAAAATTAACCCTGGGAACCCATCTAATAAGTGACCTTTTTCTTTGATACGAGCTTCTATTTTTTCCATAGGATAATCAGATGGGAGAACGATTTTATATTGCATTGCTATCATTGTATTATCTCCATTTCATCTTTCCATGACTGACCAGAGGAAAAAGACCAGTCTTCTGGGCCATTGAATTGAACAATGATCATAATATCTTCTTTACGAATGGGGGTTTGGGCCTGAAGTTGCTCACACAACGCTTTGTACAAGGCTCGCTTTTGTTCATGGTCACGTGATTTTCCAGCGAATATGTGAAACAAAATTCCAGATTCACTACGACTTTGAGCCAGATTTGGATAATTCGAATTAAAAACCTTTTGCTGTGGGGCATGAATGTCGAATATTTGAAAACAGTCTCCATTCGGTACTGCAAAATAAGCTTCTAAACATTGCTGGAGAATATGTGATATTTGATGCTTATAGTTTTCAAATAACTCATTACCTATAGAAATTCGTGTCATTGGCATTAGTCATTCCCCTCGTGGTCCATCTCATCTAACCGCTCAAGTGCAGAAGCCGTTACAGGCCAACCGGCATAAAAAGCAAGATGAGTCATTGTTGCGCTCAGTTCTTTTACTGTCAGTCCGTTACTTAATGCCCGAGCTAAATGACCCGGTAGTTGTTCCACACGATTTAAGACCACTAATGCGGTGATGGTTATCAGACTTCTATCACGAGTGCTCAGACTCTCATCACGCCATATCTGTCCAAATAAGATATCTTCCGTAACTTTATGAAATTGTGGAGCAATTTCAGCAAACAGTTTCATTAAGTATTGTTCTTTTGTATCCATATATTTCCCCTGTTTTTTCGTCTACTGGAAAAGAATAAGTTGATTTTTTAATATGAAAAATCAAAACTATTTTGATATACAGTTTTGATTTTCAGGATAGTTGAACATGCGGAGTCTGGATTTAGATGCCTTACGATGTTTTGTCTTAGGAATTGAGTTAGGAAGCTTTGCAGCTGCAGCTGAACGACTTAATCGTTCACCCTCTGCGGCCAGTGCCCAGTTAAAAAAGCTCGAACAGCAGTGCAACACGTCATTAGTGACCAAAATCGGCCGCCATCTAGAGCCGACTGAAGCAGGTGAAATTATTCTGGCTTATGCCCGTCGCATGCTTCAGTTAAATGACGAAGCTCTAAACCAGTTAGTGGAAAATTCATTGACGGGGAAAGTGGTTTTTGGCCTACAAGAAGATTTTAGTGACGTACTATTGCCTCAGTTGCTAGGTGTATTCTCTCGCTCACATCCAAATTTACAATTGCAATCCATTGTTGGGCGCCATCAGGAGTTGATGGATGGCATTCAATCTGGTGAGTTAGACTTTTCATTGGGATGGAGAGGTGAAAAATCGGCGCCATATAGTGAACTTCTGGCAGAATTACCACTGTACTGGTATGGGCCGGCAAATAAATATCTTAAAGAATCCATTAATATTTCTAAACCTGTACCACTAGTCATGCTTGATGGTTCTTGCATTATCAGACAACAAGCCATAGCAGCATTAGATCGCGAGGGGATTCCATGGAAAATTACCTTTGTTGGCCGAAGTCTGAGTAACTTATGGAGCGCTGTTGATGCCGGCTTAGGAGTTACGGTTCGCTCTTCTTTCAGTCACCCGGATACTATTAGTAAGTTGGATGGTTTGCCGGTCCTTGGAAAACTTAGGTTGTGCCTCGATCGTAATCAATATAAGTTAGAAAAAGTACAGGAACAGTTGTATGACGAATTAAAACAACAGCTTACACTCTATATCAAAAAGTAAAGTGATTGAATTGCTGCCAGAATTGTGGACATAAAAGTCCACACTATGAGCAAGCCTGAGTCAGATCTAATGATTAGGTAAACTAATCTAAAATCACATTAATTCGATGTGAATGAGTATTTGCTCTAACAAGTTTTGGGGCAGATCTGTGTTAGCTGGCACTTTTTGAGAAAAGTGCCACGAGTAAAACTTCCGGTCTATAAAGCCTCTGGACAATTATTAGTTTCGAAAAATCGAATATTAGCAAATCATTAATAACTAAAAGTATGGGAAAGCTTACTTGAAATATTAAGCAAGCCGCCCATAACATGCCCTGTGGCAGTACTTTTTCTCTTCAGGCGTTTTTACTTCGCTAAAAAGTAAAACATTCAAGTAGTTCAGAATCGTTTACTGGGCCAGCTAACATCTCGCTCACTTGCTCGTCCTGATAAGACAAATCATGAGCAATTACAGGCTGGGTACCAGCATCATAAACAAGCGCCGGAGCAGGCGTAGTAATTAAACCAATTCTCCCTTAAAGGCTTTATCTAAAATTGAAGACATCAGGGCCTGTAGCTCAGTTTCATTTTCTGATTGAGCTTGTTTAATTTTATCAACATAGCTTTGCAATTGATTAAACCAAAGCTGTTTAGCATAGTCTGGCACGGGGACAGTGAATTTATTTAGCCTCGCCATTGATATCACTCTGTTCCTATCAGCGCTTCCGCGAGATCCACTGTCGATTTGCATTAGTCCTTCACGTGATAAAAAGTAAAAACAGAGGAATTTACTAGTAACTAAACCTTTAATAGGCACACATGTTAAATAACTATTATGAGAAGCAACTCGTCCATGATCTTGAATACTGGCGACGCCTATTGAGCCTTCCCAAGATTTTCGAACATTAAAGATTAAATCATCATTTTCAATTCGATAAAATTTTTGCCACTCAGGTAGGTCTGCACCTTTAAGCGTCGGTTTATGGAAAACGCCTTTACCAAAAGATCTTGTTCCTAGTTCTGGATATTCGTCTTCAAATGTAATTTCAACTTTCCGTTTTACTATTGGCGCAACTTCTGACATTGGCTTGTAAGCAGCCCCTTCAATTAATTTATGGAAGGCACTGTTCAGCATAGCTTGCGCATCATCTAACAATGATGATCTAAGAAGCTTTATCTCTTCAAGCTTGTCCAGTGCGTAGTCAACTTTATCAACGACTACCTTTTGGACCGCTATGTCAGGTAGGGGGATTTCAATATCAAAGAACCGTGGTTCTTTAAGACGCACTCGATTTGTCGTTCCTTCACTCGCCCTTTTACACGCATCAATAAAAAAGTGGGTTTTACTAATCAGTTCAAGATATCTAGGTAAAATCTTATTCTCTTTGGGCGTATAGACAGGAAAATCATTTGTAACCACTGCACCATCAAGGTTTTTTGGAATTAGTCCACACGCACCATGTCTCGCATCAATACGAGAAATAATGAATTGCCCTTCTGAAACAGAAAGTCGACGAGACGACCCTATTTCATTACCAATTTTGGTTCCTCGCAAGTTCACGCCTTTACCCCAAAGCCTAACTGTGACCTCGCTATACTCTTTTTCAGGCTGAACTTCGATCCAGTTTTCTGATTTATCGAGCACTGAACCTAATGTCTCAAAGGGCCAAGTGCTCATAGTTTGGGTCCTTGTGCTAGTAAATCACTAATTTCACCAATTAGATCAGTAATTTTTCGCTCTTTTTTTGCCATACTTGCTAACAATTCTTGAGGGTCTTTATATTCCATCGCCTCAAGACTATTTGGGTTCTTGATATCTAAGTTAACTGAAACCAACTTACCGCTGGCGTCATATTCGATAACGTCTTTTGCTTTCACTGACCAAGCTTGGGTGTTTTCCACACGGCTAGCCCACCATTGTAGGCAGTCTTCGAACTCGAAGTACTCCATTGGTTTAGTCTTGGTGTATTTTTTTCTGCCTTCTGGTGTCGATATTTGGTAATACCAAATATCGTCAGTTGGGCCAGAACGATCGAAGAAGAGTAAGTTGCCTGCAATATCGGTATAAGGTGCAAAGACGCCTTCCGGCAAACGAACAATGGTATGCAGATTAAAGTTCTTTAACAGCTCTTCTTTTATACGTGCGCTGATACCATCACTAAAGAGCGTACCATTTGGTACAACAACCGCGGCACGGCCGCCATTGTCTGAACCATGACCAGGGCGCTTGAGTTTACGCATGATCAACTGAAGGAACAGCATTGCGGTTTCGGCGGTTTGCATGTCTTCTGGGAAGTTACCAAGAATGCCTTTTTCTTCCTCACCACCAAAAGGTGGATTGGTTAAGATCACATCCACACGATCTTTGTCACCCATCTCTCGTAGTGGAAAACGGAGGCTATTTTCAGGGTCAATTCTTGGGTATTCCAAACCATGCAGCAACAGGTTCATTTGTACCAAAAGGTAAGGCAACGATTTGGCCTCACCGCCAAAGATACTGCTTTCTTGCAATACTTCACGGTCTTCAACTGTTTTACACTGCCGTTCAAGGTGTTCGAACGCTTCAACCAAAAAGCCCCCCGTGCCACAGGCTGGGTCCAGTGCTGACTCACCTAGTTGCGGGTCCATCACCTCAACCATAAAGCGGACCACCGGACGCGGGGTGTAGAACTCGCCGGAGTCACCAGCAGCATCGCGCATTTCACGCAACATGGTTTCGTATAAGCGGCTTAAGGTATGCATCTCTTCAGATGAGTTGAAATGAATGCCGTTTATTTTGTCGACAACATCACGTAACAAATACCCGTTGATCATGCGGTTTTGCATGCCTTTAAACACGGTCGCAATGACATCTCGGCGATCACCACCGTTGTCACCTTGCAGGCTGCGCAAATAGGCAAACAAACCAATACCACGTGTACCATCTGGTCGCATTGCTTCATCATTGTTAATAAAGGCAATTAACTCATCACCAGTGATACCACCCTCAATTGCAGCCCAATCTCGCCAGCGGTATGGCGCTTCGATGGCTGGCTGAAAGCCTTTTCCTTCTAGCACTGCTTCGGTTTCTCGCATTTGTTCTAAGTCGTCGAGAAACTTCAAAAACATGATCCAAGTGAGCATTGGTAGGCGATCGAGATCGCCATTTAAGCCTTTGTCTTTACGCATGATTTGCCGAGATGATTTAACAATCGCGCCTAGTTGCTGGGCGGTGGTCATCGGCTGATCTGCTTTCTTTGTTCGTGCCATAAATCGTATCGTTACTTCTGTTATTGCTGGCTATAGAGCAGCGTTTGTAATTGGTCCACGGCTGTTTTCATTTGCAATGCACCGCCAAAAAGGCGGGCTATTTCCATCACATTGCCATATTCAGAAATGGGTGGTACCTGTAGCGAATCAGGAATACTGAATTGCTTAGGGCCGTGGTCGGTGTATTTGTCCAGTAAAGACGTTAATATCGCACGGGCCTCTGGACCGTACTGATCAAAAAAATCAGGTTTGTTTTTCTTCAAGTAGTTAGCGCGCTCTTTTCTGGTTCGCAGCGGTACGTTAAATGCTATATGGCAAAGTAAATCCAATGGATCAGCATCGGTTTTGCCTGACTCTGCAACCAAATCATCAAACTGGATCCCTCGTTCTTGTAGTTCGAGAATGATCTCTTCTCTCTTTAACGGATTAGCCCAGCTATCTTTTAGTTCGTCCAATGAGGAAAAGAGGGTTTTTACCTTTTCTGCGGTGTAGTCGGTATATTGGATGACACGAAGCTGTTTACCGTCTTCGTCTAGCTCATAAACCAAATGAGACGTAATTTTAACGCTCCCACCGTCTACGTAGTATTTTCTCGGTTCGTGCTCTTCTTCATCATCAGCGCCTTCAGCTTCAGTGTTCACTTCGTGTTCACCCGCCTCTTCAGCAACCTCTAACTCTTCACTATCTGGTGTTAAAGTGTCATCAACCACTTCTTCACCATCTTCATCAATCACCACTTCATCTTCAATTTCTGGGTAACCGTCAAAGTCAGGATCAGCGAAGTTTTGTGTAGCGGAGCCGGTATAATCAATGATGTTGAACCAAAGCTTTCCGTAATCTTCGCGTAAGCGGGTACCACGACCGACAATTTGCTTGAACTCACTCATTGAGTTAACAACACGCGCAAGCACAACATTTTTACAGGTTGGCGCATCTACCCCCGTTGTTAATAACTGTGAAGTGGTCAGTATCACTGGGGTACTGGTTTCCAGCTCTTGAAAACGACTGAGGTGCCCTTTGCCAATTTTCCCTTCTTCTGATGTCACTCGTGCTACGTAATCAGGATGCTTGCGTGTAAGGTCAGAATTCAAATTATTAAGCGCCCGACGCATTTCGTCGGCGTGCTCTTGATCGACACAAAACACGATCGTTTTTGCAAAGCGATCGGTTCGCTTCATAAAGTCTGTCAGGTGCTTAGCAAACGCATCTGTTCGTGCCTTTAACGCAATAACTCGCTCGAAGTCCTTAGTTTGGTATTCTCCATCAGGGATTTCTCGTCCAAAGCGATCTACATCGCCTTTGCTTGGTCGCCAGCCTGCCGCATCAACTTCCGAAATGACTCGGTGTACGCGGTATGGAGCAAGAAATCCGTCATCAATACCTTGGCGCAAACTGTAGGTATAGATTGGGTTGCCAAAATAACGGTAAGTATCGCGGTTATCTTCGCGCAGCGGAGTCGCCGTCATACCGATTTGGAAGGCTGGCTCAAAATACTCTAGAATTTCACGCCAGTTACTGTTGTCGCGGGCACTGCCTCTATGACACTCATCGATGATGATTAGATCAAAAAAGTCTTGCGGAAATTCTTTATACAAGCCTGGACGGCGCTCATCACTAGCAATGGATTGATAAATCGCAAAATAAATCTCACGACTTTTAACGGCTTTACCACCTTCAATTTTATGCCTTGCATCACCAAACGGGGTAAATGTTTTATCCTTTGGATCATCTACCAACACATTTCTATCTGCCAGAAATAGAATGCGAGGCTTTCTATAGTCTCCCGTGCGGTTCCAGCGAGCACTCCACAGCTTCCAACTAATTTGAAAAGCGACAACTGTCTTACCCGTACCCGTTGCCATCGTAATTAATGAGCGCTTTTTACCTTGAAGTACCGACTGGACTGCGCGGTTTATGGCAATTTGTTGGTAGTAACGCGGTGAGTAACCCGAGACATGGTGGTAAGGAGACAGTAAGGTATCAAGGTCTTCATCCTTTAAACCTTCATCACCACAAAGCCGAGTGAATAACTCTTCAGGGGTTGGAAAGCGCGACAATAACTGCTCTTCACCAGTGGTGTAATCAAACTCTAGGATCTCATGACCATTGGTTGAATAAGCAAACTTTAACCCTAATATTTCTGCGTAATCTTTTGCCTGTTGCATCCCTTGACCTACAGGGCTTTTTTCAGGTTTAGCCTCAACAACGGCAATGGGAAAATCGCGAGTGTACTTAAGTAAATAATCAGCTCGCTTTTGCTCGCCACGCTGAACTTTGCTGCCCTTAAACTGAACACGACCATCGGTAAATGTGTACTGTTCAGTTATGGCGCTAGGATTGCTTTCCCAACCTGACTCTTTAAGTTTTGGCGTCACATAGACTCGGCAAGTATCCGCTTCGTTTAAGGCCATACTATTTTTCTTCCTTGCTGTTATCTGATGCACCACCAGACCTAACCCACTGATCCACCTCATCAGCTTTAAACTTCCAAGGCCGACCAATTCTATGCGCTGGCATTTCCTTTTTACTGATCCATGAGTACACGGTATCTTTGCTTACGCCAAGATATTCGGCAATTTCTTCAACAGATAACCAACGGTCTGAAGTCACAAAAGGTACCTAACGTTATGAGCTTGAGGATTTTGTCAAATAGTCACATATTCGCTCAGTGAAGTAAACTTGATTAAAGCCGAATAGAGAGGAGCAGAAAGGATTAGAGATAAATCTAGGTCATGTGGTCGGTACACCACAACTTTTGCAGCGTAGTTCCAAAACGACTCAATCACTTTCGATACCATTGGGATTAGTTTTATTAGGGATAATGTCACCGAACCCAAGATAGCAACCATCCTTGTGAAAACAATAATGGGGCAAGAATGCGCTGGTTGAACGTCTAACATTAAAACAACCCGAACACATTGTTCTTCCCGTCTTGTTCAAAACCTCTAATCTGATGGTGCTTTGGCTCTCCACCAAACAATAAAACATACAACTTCCGGTCTTGGTACGTCCCTACTACATAGTGGTCTTTTTGTATGACGTACTCGATAGTTTCGGCTTCCTCATCGGTGCACAGATATTTAATATCAACCAGCTTCACCCATTTCAAACCGATCACATTCTTTGCCTCTATAAACCCACCAAATGGCGCAGTAAAACGATTACCTAGCTTCAAAAGCGCATCAATCATCCCTTGGTTCTTCTTGCTTACCCCAATTGGACCATTGCTGTTAATCTTGAAGTGACTGTATCCAGAAGTCACATGAATTGATTGATACATGGCAAAAACCTATTAACTTTCTTAGCATTTTGAGATAGGTGCCCAGCTTGTGCTTTTTGTCCTAAATAAAACATTGTTCTACATTCCAGCTTAATTATACTGTTTTTATATACAGTTATATTAGGCTTTATTATGTCTGTCCGCAATTTAAAAGATGGTTCTACCAAACCTTGGATCTGCGAATGTTACCCAAACGGGCGAACGGGGAAGCGTGTTCGTAAGAAATTTGCGACTAAAGGCGAAGCCAAAGCCTTTGAGCTTCACACAATGAAGGAGATCGACGATAAGCCCTGGATGGGTATTAAACCGGATCACCGTAGAATGAGCGAGCTGTTAGACACTTGGTGGAGCATACACGGTCATACGTTGAAATCAGGTAAGCAAGCTCGGGATCTAATAGCCAAAACAATTGAAGAGTTGGGTAACCCAATTGCCTGCCAGTTTAAAGAACGAGACTACCTAGCGTATCGGGCAGCTCGAATCCCCTATCGTGGCAAAAACAAATCTAAAGAGATATCCCCGACCACACATAACCTTGAACTGATTTATCTAAAAGGTATGTTCAAGAAGCTGATTAAGTACAATCAGTGGAAATACCCCAACCCAGTTGAAGCAATCGAGCCTATCAGAACCAGTGAAAAGAACCTGGCATATCTAACCAAGCCACAAATTGAAGAGTTCCTATTTAACCTGAAGAATTTCAACCGCGTAATTACAGTCTCGATTCCACAGCTCATTGTAATCTCTAAGATTTGCTTAGCCACCGGTGCTCGTATAAGTGAAGCTCTCACTCTTACCCGTTCACAAGTAGCTGAATTCAAGCTAACTTACACCGAGACAAAAGGTAAGAGAAATCGAAGTGTGCCCATCTCATCTGCTTTGTATCATGAGATCTTAGATATCGCAGTGAGCGACCATAAGATTTTTGACACTACTTATAAAGATGCCTGGCGCTACATTAAAAGGGCTTTACCTGATCATGTTCCAAGTGGGCAAGCAACGCATGTTCTACGGCATACATTTGCTTCGCATTTTATGATGAATAAAGGGGATATTTTGGTGTTACAGCGGATTCTAGGTCACACAAAAATTGAGCAGACAATGGCGTATTCTCATTTTGCTCCCGAGCATTTGATGCAGGCAGTTCAGCTCAACCCTTTAGAAAATTAATGGCGACAAAATGGCGACAGCCACTGTAATCGAGCGTTATTTAGCGATTTTAGACGTAAAAAAGGCGACAATTTAACCTGTCGCCTTTTTCTAATGACAGCCTAATTTAGACTATTCCCAATCAAGGATAACCTTGCCTGAAAGTCCGCTACGCATAGCGTCAAAGCCTTTTTGGAAGTCATCAACCTTGAAGTGGTGAGTGATAATTGGTGTTAGATCTAGGCCAGATTGAATCAAAGAAGCCATCTTGTACCAAGTTTCAAACATCTCACGACCGTAGATACCTTTGATAACCAAGCCTTTAAAGATTACTTGATTCCAGTCTACTGCCATGTCTGATGGTGGAATACCTAGTAGAGAGATCTTACCGCCGTGGTTCATGTTAGTCAGCATGCTGTTGAACGCAGATGGTACACCAGACATTTCAAGACCTACATCGAAGCCTTCTGTCATACCTAGATCAGCCATTACGTCTTCAAGCTTCTCTTCCATCACGTTTACAGCGCGCGTTACACCCATTTTCTTAGCAAGGTCTAGGCGGTATTCGTTTACGTCAGTAATTACAACGTGACGAGCACCTACGTGCTTAGCAACCGCAGCAGCCATGATACCGATTGGGCCAGCACCAGTGATTAGCACGTCTTCACCTACTAGGTCAAAAGAAAGCGCTGTGTGCACTGCGTTGCCAAACGGG
The DNA here is from genome assembly GCF_013114525.1 of Vibrio sp. T3Y01. Taxonomy (NCBI): domain Bacteria; kingdom Pseudomonadati; phylum Pseudomonadota; class Gammaproteobacteria; order Vibrionales; family Vibrionaceae; genus Vibrio; species Vibrio sp. T3Y01. Next base: position 15,027 of record NZ_VTXJ01000010.1, read on the forward strand.
TCAAAGATTGATGCTAGATCATCTGAAATCTCTGCAGGGATCTTAAACGCGTTGAACGCAGGGATCACAAGGTATTCAGAGAATGCACCAGTGCGGTTAACACCAACACCTGTTGTGTTACGACAAAGGTGAGTACGGCCGCCACGACAGTTACGACAGTGACCACATGTGATGTGACCTTCGCCAGATACGCGATCGCCGATTTCAAAACCACGAACTTCTTGGCCGATACCAACAACTTCACCTACGTATTCGTGACCTACAACCATAGGTACTGGGATTGTGTTTTGTGACCACTCATCCCAGTTGTAGATGTGTACGTCTGTACCACAGATTGCGGTTTTCTTAATACGGATAAGAAGATCATTATGACCCATTTCAGGTTTTTCAACCTCGGTCATCCAAATGCCTTCTTCAGGCTTAAGTTTAGAAAGTGCTTTAATTTTCATAATTTTACCTAGTTCATCTCGCCTAACTGTAAGGCGAGAATCAAAAATCTATATGTTCGACTGGGTGGTGTTCCATCTAATTAAAGGATGCTCGTGGCACCCCTTTAAAATTAGATGATGCCCATGTCTTTACCAACTTGGATGAACGCATCGATTGCGCGGTCTAGTTGCTCACGAGAGTGTGCTGCAGACATTTGCGTACGGATACGAGCTTGACCTTTTGGTACTACAGGGAAAGAGAAACCTACAACGTAGATACCTTTCTCTAGAGCGCGCTCTGCGAATTCAGCCGCTACTTTTGCATCGCCAAGCATGATTGGGATGATTGCGTGATCAGCACCGCCCATAGTGAAGCCCGCTTCTTCCATGCGAGTACGGAAGTGAGCAGAGTTTTCCCATAGTTGAGTACGTAGGTCACCAGACTCAGCTAGAAGATCTAGAACACGGATAGACGCGGATACGATTGCAGGTGCAACAGAGTTAGAGAATAGGTATGGACGAGAACGCTGACGTAGCCAGTCGATCACTTCTTTCTTACCAGACGTGTAACCGCCTGAAGCGCCACCCATTGCTTTACCTAGCGTACCAGTGATGATGTCGATGCGGTCAACGACGTTATGGAACTCGTGAGTACCAGCGCCGTTTTCACCCATGAAGCCCACAGCGTGAGAATCATCAACCATTACTAGTGCATCGTACTTGTCTGCAAGGTCACAGATAGCAGGAAGGTTAGCTACTACGCCGTCCATTGAGAATACGCCGTCAGTTACGATTAGCGTGTGGCGAGCGCCAGCTTCTTTAGCTGCGATAAGTTGCTGCTCTAGCTCTTCCATGTTGTTGTTCGCGTAACGGAAGCGCATCGCTTTACATAGACGAACGCCATCGATGATTGAAGCGTGGTTTAGCGCGTCAGAGATGATTGCGTCTTCTTTGCCTAGAATCGTTTCGAATAGGCCAGCGTTAGCATCAAAACAAGATGTGTATAGGATTGTGTCTTCTTTACCTAAGAACGTAGACAGCTTTTGCTCTAGTTCTTTGTGAGAATCTTGAGTACCACAGATGAAACGAACTGAAGCCATACCAAAACCGTGCTGATCCATACCACCTTTTGCAGCTTCGATAAGCTCAGGGTGGTTCGCAAGACCTAAGTAGTTGTTTGCACAGAAGTTTAGTACTTCTTCACCAGTCGAGATAGAAACCGCTGCTTTTTGAGCAGAAGTGATAATGCGCTCAGACTTGTAAAGACCTTCTTCTTTAACTTCTTCGATTTGATTTTGAATCTGTTGGTAAAATGCAGAAGACATTGTCTCATTCCTTCCTAGTTATTATTCAGCAGCATCGAGCACCGCATTATGTAGGGATATAAACGATCCTAAAACGATCATTTACACTGTAAAACTAATCTCTATATTCTAGTTGAACATCGCCTTTTCGATTATCCCTCCAGTTGGAAAAACATTAATGAATCTGAGGCACGAATAATAGTTCATCCCAGTGACACAGGGCACATTAACGTCCTTATCTTGTTCTTTTTTAACGCCATGTTCACCGAAAATTCGACCTAATTTCGCTTTCATATCAAATCTCAATTTTTAATCTCAAAACGATATAGTGGTGAATTACTGTTTCTCTCAGAATGTGCGGCCGTTACACAGATGCCCAAGATGAGATGAGAAACAAGCCGATGACACTATCCGACCACATCATTCAAGAAGCCTTCGAAAACGACTGGCACACCTGCTTTTATCAACCAAAAGTAGAATCGAGTGCAGAGAAAGTAACAGGCGTAGAAGCACTGTTTCGTCTGAATATTCCCGAAGAAGGTGTCTTTTCACCCGGTGTGTTCATTGATCGTGCGTTCGCGCTAGGTTACGAAGAAGAGATCTTCTTTAGTGTTCTTGAGCAATCTTTAACTGAAGTGAAGTCGCTATCAGCACACTTGAACTTGGCCGTTAATATCAGCAAGAAAGTACTAGCGAACCCAGACAACGTAGAAAAAGTACGTGAACTACTTTGGAATACCTCGTTCAAAGCAAAACAGTTAACGTTCGAACTCAGTGAAGCCGATCAATGGGATGAAGAGCTCTGCGAACAGATTAAACGCTATAAAGCGCTTGGTATTAAAATCTCTATCGATGATTTCGGTGTGGGTTACTCAGACATGAATAAAGTGATGAACCTTGATGTCGATGAAGTGAAATTTGATAAGTCGATTGTAAATAGCCAAGACAGTTCTCGCTCTGAACTAATCCAGCAAACTTTGGCTTACTGTAAGGCGTCTGGAATTAAAACCGTAGCCGAAGGCGTTGAAGATGTAGATACACATCAACGTGTCCACCAGCTTGGCTTCGATCGCTGTCAGGGTTTCCTATACTCGAAGCCACTTCCGTTGACGGATCTTAGACTGGTCATGTAATGACTCTGCTCTACTAAGGAGTGGGCTAGCTTAAAACAAACTCAACGCTTTTTTTCTTCTGTTTTAGGTCATGGTAACGGATGTACTTGAAATAGATATCGTGCTTGTTTTGGATATTCTGAGAAAAGGGATTTTTCACCACTTTTTTAATATCAGCTTTAAAGAAAGGCATGCCAAGCTTGCTCATGTATGGCTCTAAATAGAGATCATAAAGAAACTGGCACATATCTGGATCAAGAGTAGGAAAACAGAATTCAGTATCAGCTAAGTTGTCGGCCATGTAATCAAAGATCTTGCGGCGAATGACAATACTCACGGCACCAACGCTGCACAGCATCTTGCTGACACCGTCGTAAACCACATGCCCAATGATGACGCCCTCATAAAGAAAACACAGCACCTGCATCTCTTCTCTCTTCACACCCAAATGACTCGCGACTTCGATAAAATCTCTGCCGTAAGTTTTTTGATGCATTCCTTGAATCGACTTAAGCCTTTTTACAGGAAGTGAGCAAAGGCTATGTGATTCGACACTGGTCACCTCGTAATCGTAACCAATATCAACACTGAACGGGCGCTCAGCGTTCTTGGTTGCTGCTTTCACTTGCACCATTTCTTCAACAGAGAAGTCATAATCAACCTGGAAGAAGCTCGCAATACCCAGACGACGAACAAAACTGGGCAGTGTCTTCGCCCTTTCCCACTGGCTCACCATCACCTGATTGACACCAGAAAATGCTCGGTGAGAATGAGAAAGTAGCTCAGCAAACTCTTCCTGAGATAAAGCTTTCTCTTCACGCAGATACTTTAACTTTTGTGCAAAATTCGATTTATCCATAACTCACATTGCCTTAGTTATTATCAGTCGCTTAACACCCAAGGCTCATCTCGCTAAGTCTGGGTCATCGACTCTCTTTCGACACTGTCTTCAGTATGCTCTGCCAACCAGTACAACCAAATCATCGCCAAGCATAGGATGAAACAGAGCACAAATAGCCAGTAGGCGCTCAACATCTCTATCACCACACCACCAAGCAATGGCGCAATAGCAAAGCCAAGAGAGTAAAGTGCCGCCGCACCGAAGTAAGAGCCTCTCAGATGTGGCGGTGCCATTCTATCGATTTGTACATTCAGGGTTGGGAAAGCAATCACTTCTCCTAAACTTAATATAAAACAAGCAATTCCCCAACCTAGTGGCCAATCATTTGGTGTAAAAAGAAAACCAATTTGCGCAATCGCCATCAAAATCATGCCGATTCGAGTTCTTACAAACAACGGTACGTGCTCAAGCCATTTAAGCATTGGGAACTGGAAAACGATAATCGTCAGCGTATTCACCAAAACTAACCCAGCAATGAGTTGAGCGGCATCAGCGATTGAAGAGCGCACGATGACTTGAGGAATTGACGACTCAACCTGCGCGTAGACAAACATCATGATGAAGTTAGCGACCATCAGTTTTACAAAAATATTGTCTTTACGAATCACATTAAGCGTCGCGGCGAAATTAAGCAGTTGAGAGGGATCTGGCTTGGTAAAAGTACCTTTTCGTTCAATTCCTAACAACAGCCAGAAACCGTAAACGACATAAGTACCACCAGCAACAAAGAACAGGTTTTGTGGCTGAGAAAGAGCCAAAGTGATACCAATCAATGGACCAAGTGCGCCACCCAGATTAAGCAAGAAGTAACGAATGTTCAGCGCTAACTCACGATCTTTGGAGTCTTTGAGATTATCGCCTATGACTGCCTTCGCTGGCGCTTCGATCATTGGGCGCATTAGACCCGTCATCATGATCAACACATAGAACTGCCACACTTCACTCGCTAATGCGATGCCAGTGTAGGATATCGAGGCAATCCAACTGCCTAGCACCATGACCCATTTACGTCCTAGCTTATCCGAAAGGTAACCCGAGTAGAGCCCAGTTCCAGCACCAACAACCGCGGATACCGCTAGCATGGTACCGACTTCTATCGCAGACGCACCGTAATCTTCATAGAGAAAGACGATCAGAAAAGGCCATGCCATAAAGTAGCTTGTTCGGGCGAGTAACGTTCCAGTAAGAACTGTCCATACTGAAAAATTAAACCGTTTTATACGCTGCTTTTGAAACAAGCTTTCTGATCTATCCATAGATAACGCCTCTATAACTGACTGATTTAAATGTTATTATTCAGCCAGTATATAGAGTAAGTAGAATAGATACAGAGTATTCAATAAAGCTGTGTCTATTATGGCACCTCCATACCTATTTCACATTAGCAGATGCACACAGCCAAAATACCATTAACGAAGAGCGGTCTAGAGTTAACGTAATAGAGCAGCCTCTAGTCAAAGATCAACGCACTAGGCTGAGTAATGTTGCCCTTTGCGGTCAGACAATACCTTTCCGTCTTTGATCGTCACGATTCGCTTGGTTCGTTCAGCAAGCGAATTATCATGTGTCACGATAATCAATGTTCGTCCCTGCGCATGAAGACGATTAAACAAAGCCTCTATCTCTGCACCAGATTTTGAATCCAATGCCCCCGTTGGTTCATCCGCTAAGATGATTTGCGGATCGTTAACTAGGGCTCTTGCAATTGCCACTCTCTGCTTTTGACCACCAGAAAGCTGGTTTGGTTTGTGGTCGAGGCGATCCCCTAGCCCAACTTGCTCAAGCAGCTTCGCGGCGCGCTGGCGACGTTCTTTGGCTTTGATGCCAGAGTAAACCAATGGTAGTGCCACGTTATCCAATGCTGTCGCGTATTCCAGTAAGTTAAAGCTTTGGAAAACAAAGCCTATCTTTTGGTTACGAATACCGGCTAGCTCATTCGGGCTTAAACTTGCGACGTTTTGACCACCCAATTGGTATTGACCATCGGTCGGTTTATCTAAGCAGCCCAGCATGTTCATCAGGGTCGATTTACCTGAGCCAGACGGACCAAGAATGGAAAGAAATTCACCTTGGTTGATGGTCAAGTCGACACCGTCTAGCGCACGTACTTCCGCCTCTCCGCTTGAGTAGTATTTACAAATGTTGGTCAAATCAACCAGTGGCGTGTTCGACATCTTATCTCCAGAGTTTTTGTTATTCACTTTGCAGCGCCTCCAATGGGCTCACTTTGGCGGCGCGGTTTGCAGGCAGCCATGCAGAAGCGACACCAATAAACACCAAGGTAGAAATCACAATCGCAACAACGATCCAAGACAGCTCAGGGACCGGTTTTCCAAGGTGTTCATAGAAGGTGTTGCCTTCTAGGTTTATGGCGCTGATAGCCGATACAAGCGTGTAAGTCACACCTAGCCCCAACAAACCGCCGAGCATCATGGTCATCAGTGATTGCACTAGGTAGTGAAGACGAATGGCTGTGGGCGTGGCACCAACTGCCATACGCACGCCGATGTCTCGGGTGGAACGTTTTACGGTCGCGTACATGACATTCGCAATCCCTACGCCCGCTACGGCCAGCGTGACGAAGCCGATGATGCCAAGAAAGCTTTGTAAGCCAATCAAGAACTGCTGCATGCTTTTCTGTTTGAGGAACATGTCTTCCACTTGGACGACCTGCTCATCACTCACACTGGCGCCGTGTTTACGAGCAATCACCTGACGAATGGTCTTTGCCAGTTTTTCACGATCAGCATGAGCTTGCGGCTCGACGTTGATGCCTCCGATATCGCCGTTAGTATGAAAGCGTTGCCACGTTGCTAACGGCACGAAGCTGGCGTAGTTGATTTGGTCGCCCTGTTCGATTTCAGCACTGTTCTTCTTCAACACACCAATTACGGTGAACTCTTCACTGCCAATCTTGACCTTTTCACCGACAGGGTTGGTCTGCAGTGTCACAGGGGTAAACCAGCTGAAATCTTCAATAGGGTTAAACAGATCCGCAGCAAGTGAATAGCCCAACACAACGACTTTACGCATCTCTTTTTGATCAAGTGGATTGAGCCAACGTCCGCCATCCATTGGGATTAAGTTGGTCATAGATGCAAAGTCAGTCGTGACGGCTAGTGGTTTTTGCCATATTCCTCGATCACCGACTGTAATGCGCTCATCCCAAACGGCGGTTGGCGCAACGCTTTTCACCTCTGGTAGGGCTTTAATTACCTCGGTATCGTCGGCTTTTAAGGTTAAAAACTTACCTTGGTGGAACACGCCATAATCGACGGTCGCCATGCCCCCGGTTAAGTAAATCAGGTTCCCGTTGCCATCTTGCGCGGTTCTTAATACGCCTTGACGAATGCCCTCGCCCACCGCCAGCATGGCTGCGATACATAGGGTTGCCCATGCAACGGCAAGAATGGTCAATCCCAAACGCAGTTTTTCTGCTGCCATTTCTTGAAAGATTTGTCTCATTGGTAGCAACATATTTACGCCCTCGCACTTAATGCTATTACGGGGGGGAGACGAGATGCTCGCCTTGCCGGAAAGTAAGACGCCAACAGCGCTAGAACGAGAGTCACCAACAATGACAAAGTAATCGAATCTCCCGTAATCACAGGAAAACCTAACCACTCCGGTAAGGTAATGGAACCAAGCAACGCGACCACTAAATAAGCAACCATTAAGCCGAGAGCTGTACCGACCGCCACCAAAATAAGTCCTTCAAGGATGAACTGGTTGAGTATGGATTTTTGCGTTGCACCAATCGCCAAGCGTACGCCGATTTCTCGAGTTCGCTCTGTCACAGAGAGGAACATAATATTTGCAACGCCAAGCGCACCAACGGCCATGGTCATTGCGCCGCTTGCTCCCAGGAATATTTGAATGCCGCGGAAAATACCCGTGATTACCGCCGCTCCCTCGCTAAAGTCTGGCAAGTTAATCGCTTCTTTATCGGTCGGGTCAAAGTGCAATTGTTTAGCGTAAAAGTTAACGATGGCTTGTCGGAATGCATTGCTATCCATACCGTCGGCAGGCTTGAGTAGCACCATCCAAGGTTTGGCATCCCACAAATCAAGGTAGGTAGTTTGAGGGATGAAGACTTTACGGCTATCACCAAATGAAATGCCCGCATCTTCATCTTTCATAATGCCGATTACCAAAAATGGAATACCATTGACTTTGGTGGTTTGCCCAACGTGAATTCCCCCCATTCTTGCGACTTGATCCCCCAAAATCGCAACGCGGGTATGGTTGGCAATATCATTGGGTGAAAGGTTCCGCGAACCCGACTCCAACTTACGTTGAATCAACGAGAAGTAATGGGAATCAATGCCACTGACGAAGCTTGTCAGGTTCTGCCCTTTTTCATTGGTGACGTTCGCATCCCACTTGGCATAAACGCTAGATGCTTGTTTCACAAAACCCGATTGTTCGATCATATCGACCTTATCCTGTGGGATCTGGATCTGGCGTCTCAGGGGTAAGCCATGCCAAGGTTTGCTGGTGCTCGACGGAAAGGCGACTTGCACATTGTTGACCATAAATGACAACTGCTGAGTTTGATGGCGATAAAAACCTTCACCCAATGCAATCAAAACCACAACCGAAATCACACCCCAAGCAATAGCCACGATGGCCAGCATGCTCTTCATGCGATGCGCCATCAGTGTTTGCCAAGTTTGCTGCAATAAGGTTTGCTGTAATAAAGTTTGCTGCAATAGACGGATCATGAATTAAATGCTCGGGAGATCAGTACCATGGTGTCGTCATCTAACTTACCTGCGGTTTGCAACAAGCCGATACGCTGACGCCAGTAGTTATACAGGTTGTTTTGCAGGCTGTTTTTGGCTTCAAACAAACTGTTGTGCGCACTAATCACTTCCGAGACTTCTAACAAGCCCGCATCGTAAAGTTTCTCTTTGCTGCGCAACACTTTCTCACGAGAAGTCACCAGCTCGTTCGCCATTAAGACTTGATTCCAGTTGATGTCTACTTGAGTAAATTGCTGGATCACGCGCTTTTGGATGTCGATTTCAACTTTACGTAAGTCTTGTTTTGCGCTGAAAGTATTGAGTGACGCTTCGTCCACTCTGGCACGCGTTGCGCCATTCAAGTCAATCGGTACGCTTAGTGTGATGCCAGCGCTGAACTCACCGTCTTTACGTCGGTCATCATCGTTATATCCAACATTACCTTTCACCGTTGGGTAGTAACCGCCTTGGGCTGAATCTTTGGCAAACTCGCTGGCTTTGACGTTCTGTGTTGCCACCAGCAATTCTGGGCTGCTGTCTTTAGCAAGCTTTAGCCATTGTTCTTGCGATTCCACCATCATTGGCGGTTGAACAAGGGAATCAGTGCGAATTTGGTCAACGTCTTGTGGAACTTGGTTAATCAAGGCCGACAGCTCTGCTCGTTTGACTTCTAAATCTGAGCGCGCATTCAAAATACCGGCTTTATCAGCAACTTGGGTCGCACGGATCTCTTCAACGTCAACGGATTTCACTTTACCCGCGAGGTAACGCTTCTCGATGATCTTCAGCAGTTTATTGCCTTCTTCCAACTTGGACTGCGCCAACTGCAAATCACCTTGTGCACTTGCGACATCCAAATACGATGAAAGCAACCTTTGTGCTAATTCATTATGTGATTGAGCCAGTTCGAGCTGAGCTTTGATGTAGTTGGCATTAGCTTGATCCAAATCTGACCACAAGCTGCTGTCCCAAATAGTTTGAGAAAGCGATGCACCATAACTGTTGGTATTGTCAGTGGATTCATTCCAATTCGCCGAAGCCGTCGCACTTAAATCGGGTAAGAGTGAACTGCGGCTTGCATCCACACCCACTTCGCCAAGTTGAACACCAATTTTGGCTTTCTCGTAGTTTGGGTCACTTTGTTTCGCCTGCTGCCACGCTTGTTCAATCGAGATAGCATAGCTGGGTAAGCTGAGTGTGGCGGCCAGGATCGCGCATCCGATTTTAGATAGGTTTCGTTTAGCCATGCGCGGCTCCCATCATCATGCTGTTATCGATGATTTCTTCGTCTAGCTTAACGCCGTCTAATACTTCTACGTTGATGCCATCCGACAAACCAAGCTGCACTTTTTGTTTGTGGAAACCTTGCTCTGAGCTATCTGGAATCAATACGTTTGGTGTATCGCCATCAAATTGCAGTGCTCGTTCTGGCAAGGTTAAGACATTCTCAGATTTCTTCAGTGTGATTTGTGCAGTGGATGAGAAGCCTGAACGCAGTAAGGTCTCTTTCGGGATCTTCAGTTCACCAACTTCCACTTCAAACCCGTTATCAAAGCTTTTTGCCGTCGCGTTACCTTCTGGCGAGTTAAGGTTCTCTGATTGGATTGCAACTTTGGTTAACACACCGGAAATTTCCATATCAGGATAAGGCGCAACGGTAAGTAATACAGGCATGCCCGGAGAGAGCTGCGCGGCATCGTGCTCACTGACGCTGCCTTTGAAGATCAGGCTGTTCATGTCCGCCAGAGACATCATTTCTGTCGCGGCTTGGCTAGATTCAGTCGAGATGATTGGCTCACCCACTTCGACTTTGCGGTTTAATACTGTGCCATCAATTGGTGCATAAATGGTTGAGGTTAAACGGGCATCACCAATGGAAGCTTCACCGCTGCGAATTAATTCGAGGTTTTGGCGTTTTTGCAGTACGTTCGCTTGAGCCGATTTCACGCTTGAACGCGCACTAACGTATTCATCGTAATTCTTTGGAATGATGTCTTGCTTCACCAAGCTTTCTAGGTTGGCGAGCTTTTGTTTGGCTGATTCGAGGTCCGCTTCACTGCGCATTAAGTCTGTTGAAGCATCAGTAAGCGCTTGAGGCGTCGGGTTCGGACGAACCTTAATCAATGGTTGGCCTTGCTTAACCTTTTCACCGACCTGCACGTACATCTCACCCACAATGCCATCGATTTGCGACTTAATGGACACTGAGTGCGCAGGAACAATATTGCCGACCGCTACCGCTTGTTTTTCAATGGTTCCCTTTTCCACCGCCAGCGTTGGAAACGCCTCTGGTTGAGTGGAAGATTGCAGATAAAAATACGCACCGCCGCCGAGCAATGTAACGCTCACAGCAGAGACTAGCCAAATTTTTGCCATTATTGATACCGATTATTTTTGTGTAGTCTTGTGACCATCTTATGAACATAAAGTTCTTGAATCATATCGGCTTTAATGTCGCGAGTTTGTAATATTTGGTATGGCTATGTCAGATAGCTATTGACAGTAAGTTAGATGGATAATCCACTTAGTAGCATGAGTCTAAATATTGCCGGCGTTGGATGGTTTGCTCAAATGCATTGAGCTGAAGAAGAGGCAAATCGGTAATTAAACAATCGATGGTTAAACATCATCACGACTCATTTTACTTTAGCCAATTAATGAAACTGATTCACAAATTAAGTTAGATCACTCACAATTACTATTACGCTCATCGCTGACTCTCATGGATACTTATGGTCAATCCCAAACTCATCGCCCTACTTCCAGATCTAGCCTCGTTTATCCTAGTGGTAAACGAAGGCAGTTTTACTGCGGCAGCCAAGCAATTAGGGGTAACGCCCTCTGCACTCAGTAAGCTCATTACGCGTTTAGAGAAGGCACTGTCAGTAAAGCTTTTTGAGCGAACTACTCGTACGCTTATTATCACTCAGGCAGGTCAACTGGTTTACGATCAGAGCGTTGTCATGATTAACGCAGCACAGCAAGCGGTTGAGTTATCGACGTCTGATCATACCGAGCCCTCTGGCTCACTTACTGTAGCCGCGCCAGAAGCGTTTTTGAACTCTGTACTTCAGCCTTTTGTGGTGCCATTTCTCAATCAGTATCCAGAGATCCAACTTAAGTTACGCGCTGCTGATGGTGATATCGACATACTACGCCAAGGCATCGATATTGCGTTTCGCCTTACCGATAAGCCCGATGAGAGCTTAGTGCTAAAAGAGTTAGGCAAGACTAACTTAGTACTGTGTGCGAGCCCTGATTATTTGAGTCACAAAGGCATCCCTTCTCACCCGACCGATCTTAGTCAGCACGATTGCCTGTACCTTGCAGAAACGGACAAAGACCACATTTGGGACTTTCTCAAAGATGATGAGTTTCACACCGTTTCCGTCAGTGGTCGATACGCCGTGAACCACTCTCAAATGCGACTAAAAGGTGTGAAAGAAGGTTTGGGGATTGGCATCTTCCATGACTTTGTGATTCAAGATGCGTTAACAGAAGGCAGCGTTGTTCAAGTACTGAATGACTGGACCATCAAGAGTAACTACCACGGTGCCATCGCTATGCAGTTTGCACAAACCAAGTATATGCCCGCTCGCCTACGCGTGTTCATTGACTACGCGATGGAACACTTGGGTGAAAAGTTGGCAGGAGAAATAAACTGATGCTAAAAGGAATCCACCACGCCGCCATTATTTGCTCAGACTACAAAGCCTCAAAACGCTTTTACACTGAGATTTTAAAGCTAGAAATTATTGCAGAGAATTACCGAGCAGCGCGCCAGTCTTACAAACTTGACCTAGCACTCCCTAATGGTGCTCAAATAGAGTTGTTTAGTTTCCCTGATGCACCTGAAAGACCGAGCTTTCCAGAAGCTCAAGGATTGAGACACTTAGCCTTTTGTGTTGAGGACGTTCAACAAGTAAAAAGCTATTTAGAAGGACAAGGAATCGACGTTGAACCGATTCGAGTTGATGAGTTTACAGGGAAGTCATTCACGTTTTTCGCAGACCCAGACGGCCTGCCGCTAGAGCTTTATCAAATATAGAGCTTTATCAAAAATAGGCTTTATCAAATCTAAACTTTCTTGAAAAATCAGCTTCCCGCCAGAATAAAAAACGGACCTTCTCAAGCCGAAAATGTCCGTTTTTGGTTCAATTAGCTCAACGCCATTTTGAACTTCTCAACACGTGAGAACAGTAGCCAATCCAATATCATGGCCGTCACAATCGTTGCTCCTGCGAGAGGGAATAGTACTGAAATCAGCACAACACTCACCAAACCAGCTTTCCATAAGCCAGCATCACCAAACTTAGGTGGCGCGCCAAGCTTACGTTGACCTGATGGTCTACGCATCCACCACATCACACCGCCCGTGACTGACACCACGATGAACGCCAAGCAGAACAAGGCATTTAAAAGCTTGTTGATAATACTTATATCACCTTGGTGCAGAGAGATACCGACCGCTAATGTCTTGGCGATAAAGTTATAATCTTGCCAGGTCACTTCACCAAGGATACGACCTGAATACTGGTCGAGGTGCGTGGTACGATCTTGAGTGGGATCGATGATATCGCCGCCCATCGTGTTTGCTGTCACGGTGTAAACACCCGTCTCAGAACGTGGGAAATTCACCTTGTACTGCGTGAAGCCAAGAGCTCGTGCTTTCTCAATGACATCATCAATGGCAAAGCTACTCACAGACATGACATGCATAGAGTGGTCATCACCCATCTTAGAATGATCATGAGGTTCGGACGCCTCTTCCACATGATGAACGTGTTCTGCTGGCTTATCTTGAGACAACGGCAGTGGTGTCTGTTCCAGATTCCATGGCAGTTCTTCTTCTGAGCCATGGTTAAGCGATGCGTGTGTCTTATCAGACAGCGGAATATCATCCCACATTTGAGCAGGGAAAGTGCTCCATGCTTGGACGAGCTTACCGCCCCAGAAACCTGTCCACGCCAAACCAGACAGGATAAAGAGCAGCAGAATAAGAGATAGCGTGCCACCGATGTTCGCATGCAGATCACGCATCAGTACGCGTGGGCCAGATGACACTCTCAGCTTAAGAAAGCCTGCGCGGCTCGCGTTGTCTCGTGGCAACCATAGGTAAATTCCACTGACGAGCAACAGAATCGACAAGCTGATTGCGACTTCAATCAGATAGTCCCCCCAATCACCAATTAATAACGTGCCGTGGATGTCGTTTGCCAACTGGTACAGGCTGTCGCTGCGTGGTACTTCACCGACGACTTTACCTGTGTATTGATTCACGGTGGCGAAAACAGATGTGCCATCTTCCAGTGATACTGAAAATCGGTTGGCCATATCAGGCAATTTGCTCGGTACGAACTGTGTCACTGAACCTTGTGGATAGTGATTTTGCACTGCAGCTAACTGCTGCGAAACCTTGATTGGTTCACCGGATGCTGCAATTTCAATCGCCTCTTGATGAAAAGCCAGTTCGATCTCATCGTCAAACAACATCACTAAGCCAGTAATACTTAGCATCAGCATGAATGGGATAACGAATAGACCAGCGTAAAAGTGCCAGCGCCAGGTGAGGAAGTAGAGAGTTTTATTGCGCTCTTTGGTTTTAATATTGGTTCTCGAACCGCTTGTTGCACTGCTTGTAGACTGCGAAGTCGCTTGTGCCTTCGCAGTAGTTTGAGATTCATTTCTCAACATTATTATTTCCTTTGACATGCGCAAACGAACCTTCTGAAAATCAGAAAGTCGCTAAGGCATGTTTAACTTTACTTAATACTATATTTTTTAATTATTTTAATGAGTTAGGTTTAAGCAGTAACAAAGGGAGGGCCGCGGGGGGCTTGCCTCGAATAGCGTTCGCTTAGAGCCAAAAAAGCGTAGCTGTCTGAGACAATAAAACTCAGTCGAGTTGTGAGTAGTGTAGTTGGAAGTTCATCTTGGTGAAATGTGGAAAAATGGCTAAACGGGCACGGCTTACCTTTATGAGTATTCGGTTCACCCTCTTCGATTTGAACCAGTTCAAAGCCATTGACCGTACACAACGACGCCCACACTCCCGCACTATTACCATGAGCATTGATAACAGGCATTAATGTCACTAAAGCCCAGCTTAACGCTGTGGCAAGTAACATAGAGAGGTTGAACGAGGTTCGGCGCATTATTCCAAATCTTTATAAATTTCCCTTATTATGAGGCACTTGTTATATAGGTAAACGTAAAGATTAACATCAGGTTAAAAAGTTGAAGCCAACGCACACTCTTTTTAGTTAAAAACTGGTTACGCGAATAGAACATAACCCATATTATTCATCTACGCGCACAGATCCCGGTCAGAAAGCCACCAATAAAAAACGCCGCCTACATTTTCCAATAAAGGTAAATATAGGCGGCGTTTTAGAAATCGAATCTTGAGGTTTGGGCTTTGTTAAACGTCTAACATGCAAACGCTCCTGATTAACCCATTAACCGAAGATCTTGCTCCAGATACTTGGGTTACGCTTGTCGTGGTACTCTTCACGAAGGCCATCAATCGTGCGCAGCTCTTGTTTTGCTGCCTCGAAATCACCTTGGTCTAGCTTCTGTTCAATGCTATCGATCGATAGACTGATCTTCTTGAAGCCTTCCATGAAGTTTTCTTCTTTCTCTACTGGGTACACACCCGTTTTTAGTTCTGCCACTAGCGTATCTAAACGAACGATAGGTTTTTGCATCTCTTCAATGCTTTGAGCTTCTGCCGCTTGTTTGAATGCAAGCTTCATTTCTTGCATGTTTTTCTTAAGGTCAACGTTAGCAAATGCGTTGCCAGACATTACTGCTGCAGCGATTAGGCCAGATAAAAGGATTGAGCGAGTTTTCATTGTTTCTCCAAGTGAAACTGTGACTTTGAAGATAGCGCCGTCATTATTGCAGCGCTTCGACTTTATTATTTTCCGGCTAGTGTATACAAAAATCCGTCAGGCACAAAAATTGATTGTGTCGAAATGCAAACCTGCCGACATTCTCTTAAACAAGTGCAGAGTATTCTGGGATCTCGTTGCGACCACGTAGTGCCAAAAATGACAAGAATTGCTGCGGTGAATGGGTGATCACCTTACTCGAATCTACGCCCACCTCATCAAGTAATGAAGCAACAAGATTTAAACCGCCTACATCTTGGCAGAAATGTGCATCACTCCCTGTGGTAATAAATGCCCCTTTTTCTCTCGCAATTCTTGCTATTTCGTAGCAACGATCAACACTGCCCACGCGGCTATTGCCTTTAAGTGTCGTGTTATTAATCTCGATGGCGACATTGTGTTCTACCGCACATTGGATGACCGCTTCAAAGTCGAAATCAAAATTAGGATTCCCCAAATGACCGAGTGCATCGACTCGTCCACCTTTGATGACATTTAAAAGAGCCTCAGTATGAGCTTCGGAGTCTAACGGGCGAAATACAGGCTCATGAAAGCTCGCAATCACCCAATCTAAGTTCTTATCAACACTAGGGTGTATATCGATTTCCCCCTGAGTGTTCATAATGTTTGATTCAACACCGCGAATAATCGCAACGCCTTCGATAAAACGAGGAAGTACACGCTGATTGCTAAAGAACCAGTAGTGTGGCGCGCCCGGCATTGACTCTGAATGGTCAGTGGTACAGAACATAGCAAGGCCGTTTTGTTTTGCCGATTTAGCGTTTTCAATCAATGTACTGTAGGCATGGCCACTGGCGTATGTATGGGTGTGAGTGTCTACCTTTAATTCCATAAATCAATGCCCTCTCTTGATATCTAAACTTTCCAGAAAATAAACCTAAAGCCTCTGCTTGGAATTGAGTACCTTATGTTATCAATAGAACCAGTTTATCAGCACAAAGTGACAATTAGCACCTTAACCTAACGCTTTCTTGTAACTAATTGCCCAGTTGCTATAGGGCATATGTCACCTCTACCTTCACCCAATTTTCTATCGGTCGGCTTCATAATCATGGCTACGTGCAAGCCTGGTAATTGAGCCAATTTTTTTGCAACCTACCCAAGTTCGTCAATACTTAAACCAGTTCACACGCTGGAGTGTTAGATGAGACGAAGACGTTATCCGCTGAGTATCCACATCACTAGCCTTTTCCTAATTTTGACAACGTTTGTCGGTGCAGTTTTGATATCAATAAGCTATCGGCATTCTCAAGAGTTGCTACTGGGAACCGTTCGTGAGGTTAGTAATGAGCACCGTGACAAGCTAGAGTCGGTGTTCAAACAAGCGATAGCCCCGGTCATTACCACATTGAATGTGATGGCGGTCAGTCCGTTTGTTAATCAACAAAGCTCCTCTACCGAGAAGGAGTCTTGGCTAGCATCAGTCGATATCATCTTCAAACAGAATGCTAATTTAGTCGCGCTCTTCTATGGCTCGGAGGATGGCGACTTTAGAATATTCCGCCCCTTGAGCACCAATAAACAAAGGGCCGAAAATAATGCCCCTGCCAAAGCGACCATGATGGTCAGTAGCACTAATTTGGATGGTGAGAACTTTATTACCTACCTCGATGGTGCGCATCAGGTCATCAGCACGGTGCAAAGCGAGAGTAAATTTAACCCAACGACTCGTACTTGGTATCGCAATGCAAAGCCCGATGGTTCAATCCACCTATCCGAGCCCTATCTTTTTTATTTCCTTAAAACCAATGGCATTACACTGTCTAGGCGTTCAGCTGATGGCAAGCACGTGGTAGGCGCCGACTTCACGCTGAGTTCTCTCTCTTCTCAGATCAGTGAGCTGGCCTACTCTCCGCAGACCAGACTGGCTCTATTTGACCAACACTTTAACCTTCTGGGTCAGCATCAACTGGATTTAACGACCTCTAACCTCACCTTCCAAGCTAACCATGACGGTACTAATAATGTAAATGGCGCAGGAAAACTCTCTGGTAGTGAGCAGGAGCAGAGCTTTTTCAACATCCCCAAACGAGAGCAAATGGAAGCGTTAAAATCTTCAGTATTGGGGCCGCTAATCTCAGATGAGGAAAAGTTTAACCTCAATCTCAAAAACGTCGAGTACAACCTGAACACATGGGCACTGACCTTAACTCCGGTTGAGCTCACCCAAAACATGACCCTCTATTTGGCTGAAGCTACACCACACAATGAACTGCTTTCTGACCTCATTTCAATGCGTGACAAACAGGTCGCCGTCGCGATTGGGATGTTGTTTATCTGCTTTGGTATCGTGTGGTTGGTTGCTAATCGTCTATCCCAACCACTCAATACCTTGATGCAGCTTACCGATAACATCGCTCGGTTCGATTTCCGTCGTACCCATTATCCGAAGAGCATGATTAAAGAGGTCGCAAACCTCGCCCACTCCATTGAATTAATGGAACACACGCTTCATGACCTCATCAACTTGCTGCGAGACACAGCAGGGAATCAGGAGTTCTCGATACTTGCCAAGAACATCGCTCACCAAAGCTATTTGATAACCAAAGCCGAAACCATTGTGCTGTTTACTCAATCAGAAGAGAAAGATGTATTTGATACCGCCGCCAACCTAGCGATCATTCCCTTTAAAGCAGACATCAATGACTTCATCAAACATACACCTTGGTTACTGTGCAAACTCAAGTCAGGAGAGACCATCCACTTAAATCGAGAAGACAATGTACTCAACTACTATCAAGACTCTATCTTCAACTCAGACCTGTACCTGTTCCCATTATTGAACCGCGAAAAGCTGTTGGTTGGTATTGTGGCGATTGGCTATGAAAGGCCGATTACTAAAGCTCAAGCAGATAAACACGCCTTTTTAAGAGAGTTATTGAGCTTCGCGGAAATAGCCAAAGACAACATCGACCAAATGCAGCAACAGAAAGACATGCTCAACGCCTTTATTGAACTGATCGCCTCTGCGATTGATACCAAATCCCCATACACTGGAGGTCACTGCCAACGAGTACCCGAGCTGACCAAATGGTTAACTCAAGCGACTATCGATGACGACCGTTATTACCCTCAGTTCTCTCTGGACAACAAACAGTGGGAAGAGTTGATGTTAGCCGCGTGGCTACATGACTGTGGGAAAGTCACCACCCCAGAGTATGTGGTAGACAAAGCAACCAAACTTGAGACCATTTACGACCGAATCCACGAAGTTCGTATGCGATTTGAACTACTCAAACAACAAGCCGAAACTGACTACTGGAAAGCGATGGCGAATGGTGGACTTCAAGAAGAGCAGCTACAGACCCTAGGACAAACCCTTTCCGACCTCGATGAAGAGTTTGCCTTTGTTGCTCAGTGCAACCTTGGCGGAGAATCAATGACACAAGAACAGTTAGAACGATTGGACCAAATAGCCAAGCGTCAATGGAAACGAACGTTAGATGATCAACTTGGAATATCTTGGGCTGAAAAAGAGAGGTACAACTCGTGGCAGAAATCGTCGCAATCTGCCGGCGCTAAACCAGATCACAGTGAACAGACATTACCAGTGATGGAACCACTCCTTGCGGACAAGCCAGAGCACAAGATCCCATGGGATAATGGCTTTAACCCAGCAGAATTGTGGCAAGAAGAGTTCGTCCTTAAGCCTGGAGAGGTCAAATACAACCAAGGCGAGCTGCACAATTTGAAAGTCAATCGTGGCACTCTCAACGAAGAAGAACGCTTCATGATCAATGACCATATCATTCAGACCTTCACCATGTTAAACAAGCTCCCATACCCACCTTACCTGCAAAATATTCCCGAAATTGCCAGTGGGCATCATGAACGCATTGATGGTAAGGGCTACCCTCGTGGGTTGAGTGAAGATCAATTACCTTTGCCGTCCCGAGCCATGGCGATTGCTGACGTGTTTGAAGCCCTGACTTCCAGCGACCGTCCGTATAAAAAAGGAAAGCTGCTCAGTGAATCGCTCAATATCATGACCAACATGGCGACGAGCGGTCATATTGATCCCAAACTCTATTTACTGTTTTTAGAAAATAAAATCTATGACAAATACGCAGAGCGATTCCTTGAGTTAAGCCAACGATGCGATATCGATGAAACGAAACACATCGAAAAAGTAAAAGAGTATATTCGCTCACTTTTTTAAACCGTTACTGACAAGGTTTAGCGCTTAACTATTGGCTGTAAACCCAACACCGAGCTCTCTTTGGAGTTGCTCGTTGGCTTGGCTGCTTGCCCGTCTTTACTACGCTTTTTAGCTAACAAGGTATTAGTGATGCTCGCAGCAACAATCAGGTTAATACCAACCAACTGCTGAGTAGAAAATACATCATCAAAGAACACACCTTGCCACAATGCGCTAAACAACATGTTAGTGAAAATTAGTGGCGCCAGTTGAGAGCCACTCTCTGCAAGCTTATAAGCCTTTGAGCGGAAGATCTGTGTATTAACAGTACATAGCGCTAATCCAAATGCCCCGATTCCAATCCAGCCGATTTGGTCAACCGCCTTTAAAGTATTAAGAATGCCTGAGTCAGCCTGCACTCCAGAAACGCCTTGTACTGAGGTGAATACCAACATCGGGATAACCAATATTGCTGCAACTAAAAACGTCCAAGCGTTAAGTTCTGCCGGCGTGAGACTAGTTTTAGAGGCACGATACAAACTCACCTGTGACGCTGAGTTGAATACTCCAGCCAGCAAACCAAGCAGCAATTCAGGCCTCAAGAACTCAGAGCCAAATTTAAACTGCGACCAATCCCCTGCCATCATCACAACACCAACAAAGGTTATCGCTAAACAAAATATGGTTGTTGTATGAATTTTGGTTCCAAACATTAACTTTTCTAACAACGGTATAAACAAAGGGCCAGTACTGAATAGCACCACACCTTCTACCAACGTTAAGGTTTGTAACGACGTAAGAAAACACCACTGACATGCCACCATAAATATCGCCCGCATCACCAATGGCTTCCACATACGCCCCGTCGGCCTACTAATTTTAGAAAAGATAAGAAACAAGAATAAGAGCAGGCTAGGTAACAAAAAACGAACAAAGCTCAGTAACGAAATAGGCATCGCTTCCGATAGATACTTCGCCACTAAACCGCTTAAAGACAAACTGAATGTCGACAACAACATGAAAGTCGTCGCCTTGGTAATATCAGACATAATTATCACCTCCTATGCTGTCTATTTTAGAAGCGTGACGTCATTAAAAATAGCGAGTAATATTAACCATAACTGTAAGGAAAACTTACCAATGAAAAAGCTCGTTCCGCTAAAATCCGTTTACGCTTTCATTGCTGTTGCAGAGACAGGCAGCATGACCGATGCCGCTCGTGTGTTGTATGTCAGCCACTCTGCGGTAAGCCAAGCCATCAAGTCCTTAGAACAGCAGGTCAATAAGCCTCTATTTCAGCGAGTAGGTCGTCGTGTTGTTCTAAATGCCGCAGGTAAACGCTACTATCGCAAAGTTGCTCCCGCACTGGAGCAAGTGATAGAAGCCACTGAAGAGCTAGCAAAGACGCCTAATGACCATCGCATCACACTCAACATGGTAAATTCGCTCGCCATGCACTGGTGGATCCCTCGAGTCTCTGACTTTCAATCTTTTGCTCCATCACTTGATATTCGAATTTCGACACTAACAGGCCCTTTCGATATTGAACAAGAAGGGGTTGATATTGCTCTTGTACATGGCAAGCCCAATGAGTGGGAGCGGTATTACAGCGAAAAACTGGGCGATGATGATCTGGTGTTGGTGTGTAGCCCTGCGCTCCTCAAAAGTAATGAGAATTTAAGCGTCAAAAAGCTTGTTGAGCAAAACTCCACGATTGGTGTCTTTAACCCGAGGCGAAAACACGACTGGCAAGTGTGGTGTGATCATTACCAAATCCCGATGCCAAATTTTCACAGCAACCTAACGTTTGATGTGTCGATTCAAGCGGTACAAGCCGCGATTCGTTCACTAGGTGTATTAGTCACCCATCGCTTGTTTGTAAAAGATGACATTAGCCACGGCATGCTGGTTGAGCTTGGTGCCCCCGTTGCTAACCCACATCAAGATTTCTATTTTGTTTGCCCAAAAAACAAGTTAAAACAAGAAAGTGTGCTACAACTGAGAACATGGTTAAGGCATGAATTTGCCAATTCAGACATGACACTTAGCGATACAACACAAGAATAGAATAACGACAACGTCCAATAGAACCGTTACTTACAAGAGGCCATTATGATCATTACCACCACACAATCTGTCGAAGGTAAACGCATTGTCGACTACAAAGGAGTTATTGCCGGAGAAGCTATCTTAGGGGTGAACGTATTCAAGGATATGTTTTCTGGCATTCGTGATTTTGTTGGTGGGCGCTCTGGCACCTACGAAAAGGAACTCGAAAAAGCCCGTAACTATGCATTCAAAGAGCTGGAACAGAAAGCCATTGAAGCTGGTGCAAATGCAGTGGTCGGTGTCGATATTGATTACGAAGTACTTGGAACAGGTAACGGCATGCTAATGGTATCAGCCAGCGGCACAGCGGTAGTAGTGGCTTAATTACTCGCTAAGTCGTGATTACCTATAAAAACGCCCCTTAGCTAAATCACTAGCTAAAGGGCGTTTTTGTATGCGTTGCTAGGTTAGGTTTGAATATCTCTAACTCGCACGGCCTGCTGGCTCAGAGATCATGGCATCAAAAGAAGCGATTCGAGCCAAAAACTCTTTTCTATCTTTAGGCATAATCGAACTTGCCATCGGTAAATTCGCCTTCATCGCATCCACGGCTCGACCACGAACCAACACCTCAAAATGCAAGTGAGGACCAGTGATACGCCCCGTTGCACCCGATAGCGCAATTTTCTGACCTCGTTTAATTTGCTGCCCTTTCTTAACTAAAAAGCGGCTCAAGTGAAGATAACGCGTCGTGTATACGCTGTTGTGTTCAATCACCAAGTATTTCCCGGCATAAGGGTGGTCACGAAGCGCTACAACCCGGCCGTCACCCGTTGAATATACCGGAGCGCCCACTGGCGTCGCAAAGTCAGTACCATTGTGCGGCGAGATTCGGCCTGTCACAGGGTGTCTTCGTTTCGGGTTGAACGATGAGGTAATTCTTCGGAACTTTCTGTCGACAGGGTATCTATCGAAGGCTTGCTCTAGACTGTTACCCTCTCTGTCATAAAAAAGGCCATCTGGCGCTAAAAACGCTGCTACTTCTCGGTTTCTTAATTGAATGGAGATGCCTTGAACTTCTGTTTTTCCCGTTAAGTGATTGTCTGTGTACTGCTCTTTGACCAATACATTGAAGCTGTCACCGGCTCTAAGCTCACGAGCGAAGTTAACTTTATCTTTCAGCGTACGAGTAATATTGGCTATCTGAGCCGTTGTAAGCCCCGCTTTGTATGCCGATGTTGAAAAGCTACCATGAACACTGCCCGCATAGAGTTTTTCTTTCCATTCGCCTGGTATCTCGTGGAATTTATAGGTGAAGCTCCCATCATCATTTCGAGTAAAGGCAGCTTGCTCAACCAGACTTTCGTGGAACACCAACTCAACAAGCTGTTTGGAGTCACTATCTAAAAGCAACTCTAAGTGGTCACCGGGTTTTATTGTATCGAGTTTCAAGGATTCAAGATCCGCTTCCATTACTTTATGAACCGTTTCATAAGGCAGATTCCACGATTCGAATATGTTACTCAGTGTGTCCCCTACTTTTACAAAGTAGTGAATTTTGATCAATGAGCTCGAATTAGCTTGTGGGTGCGCCTGTTCCTCACCGTCCGTGTGTAGTTCTTGATAAGGCGTTACTTTTATTGAAATTTCTTTTCCCGGTTCCGGATGGAAAGAGAGCAAAGCGGCAAGTGAAAATGCACTGATCGCAACAACAATCAGGATAATGCGGAGGTACTTCATAAAAATTAGCAGTTATAACAAGGAACTTAAAAAGTGTTATAACATAACAATCAAATCAAAAAAACAAACGAAATGTAAGAAACCGTTCTTTTGGAAGCATAAAAATATGGTGGGCTTAAGAAACCCACCATAGCATCAAAGCTTTATTCTTCACGAAGCGCCTCAAAACGCTCTAAGCCTCGAAGCATTTCGAAGTCCGGTTCTTCAGCCAACAACTCTCGCATTGAGCCACTGGCTTCGACAGAGCGTTCTAGGTCGTCAATAGCTTGTCCTTCCGCCCCTAACCTTGCGTAAGCACACGCCCGCTGATACAGAGCATGAGCGTTCTGGTCATCCACCTCTAACACGCGATTACATAAGCTCATCGCCCAATGGTACTCTTGAATATCCATTGCTGCGTCCGCTTTGTAGGTTAATGCTTCCAAATCCCCGGGACGAACCTTCAAAATCTCATCATAAATTTCAATTTTCTGTTCCGCGGTTTGCGCATTTTGCGCCCTTAACCATAGATTGTGGATCTCATTGATGATTTCGATTTCTCGGTTGTTCTCTGAAATGATTCTGGTTTTGCGTTTAAGATCCCTCTCTAGAACATTAAACTTCTTCTCATAGTCTTGGGCAATGTCGTTGAGTCGTCGATCTGCCATCTCTTTAGTGGTGTGTTTTAACTCTTTGAGCGACTGCCAACCAACCAGTGCAATTAACGAAGCAACACCAGCAATGATATAGAAGAAATACGTTACGGTAACATTGGCGTAGTTGAGCGACTTATCTGCTACTGCGAGCTCGCGATCGGTCATCTGAATAGTGAGACGTCTTTCAAGATCCTGCTGTTCGATTCTCAGCTGCTTCAACTCATCCAAGATATAACGTTCCATCAAGGGTCTATCCAAATACTCTTGATCCGAGTATTTATTTTCTTCGCTTGCAAAACTCATCGTGCTGAACACTGAGATAACTGCAATCAATAAGATTCGAAGCATTATACAATCCTTATATATTTAGCTTTAACCTAACTGTATCTCGTTATAGGCATACAAGCTAGGAAGTCGGCAAGTTTGCCTTATCTATATTGGAATTAACACTCTAAAACATCATTGATAATTATAAAACACCTGAAGCAACATCATTAATTTCTAAATTATAAAAATACCAAGTAATACTGTTCTATATAATTAATTCGCGATGCGAATATAGAGTCATTTGATTTATTGCATCGAGATGAAACTTATATTAATAACGATCAGAGCGAGGTTAATTTGAATAATCCAAGATACGATTTAGTAAGCCGTGTACTGCACTGGGTAATGGCTTCTGTAATCATTTATGCCACAATCGCAGGTTATGTGATGCACTATGTGACCAGTCATCCAGAGCTGTTTTCATTCTTATCTGTGCTTAACATGTCATTGGCGACCGTTGCGACACCATTGCTCATGGTTCGTTATATCTGGAGCCACTTTCGCTCTTCTCCAAGCATGCCGACATCAATACCAGAGGGGCAAAAGTGTGTGGCTAAGCTAGCTCACTCTTTAATGTACCTCGCCATGTTTATGGTGTTCAGTACAGGTTATTTGATGCTGGAACAGCCATACTCATTATTCTGGCTAACCACAGTCGAAAACCTAATTAGCAACCCAGTAATCAACAGCTTCTTCTTTTATTTACATCGTGCCAGTTGTATTGCCCTAGCTTGTTTGATTGTTTTACATATTAGCGCAGCACTTAAACACCACTTCGTCTCTAAGAACTACGTATTAAAAATGATGATTTAAATAATACTGTGAGACTTTGGACTTAAAGCTCGACCAACAAAAAAGCCATAGCACTTCTGCTATGGCTTTCTTTTTCGGCGTGATTAATTGGATTGGTTATCCAGCATCACTTGCCAGTATTCACATTTAGCAAGAAACTCTTTTAGGTAGAGTTCAGGGTTAGCTAGCTTCTCGCCGCCCTTAACATCAGCACCAGTCACTCGCCAGAAACTGCGAGTCACTACGTTTCTATGATAAATAAAATCGCTAAGTTCGTTTTTTTTCAGCGGTAGTTGTTCACCGAACGTCTTCTCATACAAGCTGAGCGTTGCTTCTTGGTGGCTCGCCTTCTCTCTCAAAAAAGTATCTAGGTCTAAACCGAGCTCTTTCTGAGCATCTTTTGACAAGGTTTTCGCTAATTTAGAGATCACATTAAACAGCGCCAACTCTACTTTTTGGGCCGCTAGTAACGATGCACCCAAAAGTGCATGTTCATTGGAGATCTGTTGCTCTGTTGCTGAAACGGTAGCTGTTGTCACTGTGTTAACCTCAAATTGTCATAACGGATATTATTGAGCGTTTCTGATTACGCGCTTTTGCTAAGCTGAGCTCGTTCAGCGTCAACGATCACGAAGCCAGTTGCGTCTTCACTTTTCTCTACTTGTACTAAACCTTTGAAGCCAATTTGCGACAGTTTCTTCGCTAGATGCTCAGGTGCGGTTTCAAAAACCACCGACATGAAAGGTAAATGCTCTGCGGAAACAAAGCCATGCTCGTTAAACAGGTCCATTGCATGAGATAAATGGTCTGAGTCGGTTAATTCAATGATTTCTACAACTTCTTCCAACAACATTTTCGATTCCATATTCGCCAGAAAGTGACTGACACAAGCACGTAAATTTGCTCGCATACATCCCGATGCCCAAAGACACCCCTTTAGTAGTAGGGAGATCATAACATATTAATAATCGAAAAATATGTTTAATTTCCCTAACCTACTGGGAATATTAGAAAACAAATTGGTGAAGCATAGACAAGACCAATTCGTCTTATTGAAAGCAACAGCCTGATTTTAGGCAATTAGGCTACCGTAGCTTGAGAATCACCCGTTTCTACAATCGATTCTTGTAACAAGCCAGCATAAATACCATTGTGCGCCACCAGCTGTTGATGATTACCTTGCTCAACAATTTCACCCTTTTCCAACACCAAAATGGTGTCTGAGTGACGAACAGTACTCAAACGGTGGGCAATCGCAATCACGGTTTTCTCTTTGAACAGACGCTGCATCGCTTTTTGAATGAGATCCTCGGTAATCGAATCTACCGAACTGGTTGCCTCATCCAGCATCATCAGTTGTCCCCCTTGAGCAACGGCTCTTGCAAACGAGATAAGCTGAGTTTGTCCAACCGATAGATTTGCCCCGTTCTTATCTAGTTGGAAGCCATAGCCTTGAGGCAGCTGTTCAATAAATTTATCGGCATAAACATAACGCGCCGCCTGCTCAATCTCGGAACTTGATAGATGTTCTTTACCTAGTGCTATATTGAAAGCAATCGTCTCTTCGAATAAATGCACATCTTGCATCATCATCGAGAACAAATGTGCCGAGTCTTCACTAGAGATCTGCGACAGCTCAATGCCATTCAGCAGTATACTGCCTTCATAGTCTTGGTAGGTTTTCGAGATCAAACGCAGAATCGTTGACTTACCTGAGCCTGTAGAGCCCACCAGTGCGATTTGATGCCCTTTCTCCAATACAAATGAGACGTTCTTTAGAACGTGCGGAGCATCGCCTTTGTAGCGGAAGCTTACGTTCTTAAACTCAAGGCTTTCAAACTGCTCTAACGGTTTAGCAACCTGCTCTGATGGCAGTAAGTTACGCCCCTCTTCTTCGGTCGGTTCAACAAACAACTCTTCGATATGGTCGAACGCGGCAAATGAGCTCTGAATTGATGCAATTTGCGAAGTAAAATCTCGGATCGGCACGAACACTTTTTCTAAGGTGTTGATGAACGCAATCAGCACACCCAAGGTGAGCGCCCCTTCTATCACTTGCTCAGAACCGTACCAAATCATTACCGCGATGGTGATGGATGTGATACCAGAAATGAATGAGAACAGAATAGCGTCGTATTTATTGATCTTTTTCTGCGCTCTCAAAAACTCGTCGGTATAGCCTTGGTAACGTTGTTCGACTTGCTCTTCTGCTCGGTACATCTGTACGGTTTTCATACCAAACAGCACTTCTTGCAAGAAGCCAATACCTTGAGCCAGTGACGAACGAGTCACCTTATACAGAGCACGAAGTCGATTTCTAACATGTACAGTCAGATACATGACCGGAGGCATGATGATCAATACGATCAGCGTCAGCTTCCAATCAATTAAGAACATCATGACCAGCAGCGCAATGGTGTTAATACTGTCTTTTACCAAACCGACAACCGACTGAACAAACGTCTCACCGATGGTTTCTAAATCACTGGTTAGACGCGAGAGCGTGACACCGATTGGTGTATTGTCAAAGTAGCTGCGTGGCAATTTCAAAACACGAGCAAACAGAACTGAGCGCATGTCAGTAATCGTGTATTGACCTGTTTTACGTAGGTTATATGCGTAAGTGGTATCCACGACATAACTGACGATTAGTACAGCAACGAGGTAGAAAACGTATTCTAATAGCCCGTCCATATCACCATGACTCAACTGAACGTCGATCACTTGAATAATCAACCAAGGGAACAACAAGCTTGTGATGACAGAAAGCGGAAGCATCGCAATGCCCAAAATCGCCGATCCTTTGTATTTCTTAGCAAACTTAAAGAAATGCTTGAGGTACTTGAGGTCAACACCTTTTAACATGCTGCTGCCTCCGTTTCATTTTGCTGTAGTAGCCATGTCTCGTAGTAGTAAGCGCAAGTTTTCAGTAGGGTTTTATGGTCGCCCTTAGCAATCACTTTTCCTTCATTCAACACGATAACTTCATCCATATATTCAAGTGCATTAACACGATGCGAGACGACAAGAACCGACTGATTTTCCAATCGTTTGAATAGGCCTTCTAAGATTTTTCTCTCTGTCTCGTAGTCAACGGCAGACAGAACGTTATCCATAATGATGAGATCGGTTGGTTGCAATAGAGCACGAGCAATGCTCAGGCGCTGTTTTTGTCCCCCTGACAACATAATGCCCTTCTCACCGACTAAGGTTTGGTCACCTTGCTCAAAGCGTGTCACATCACCGGCTAATTGGCTAAGCTCTAACACTTCATCAACCTGGCTTTTTGCTAGCTCGGTATCGGCGCTACCAAAACGAATATTCGCTTCAACAGTTGCAGAAAACAAATACGGGTCTTGGGTGACGGTTTTAACGTAACGACGTAAATCGCTACGCGAGAAGCTAGTGATATCTCTCTCACCAAGCAGTACTGAACCTTGTGGAGTGTCTAAGTGATGGTTCAAACAGTTCACCAACGTCGTTTTGCCCGCACCGATTCCGCCTAACACTCCGACTTTCTTCCCTGCTGGAATATCAAAACTGATGTCATCGAGAATCAGACGCTCTTCCCCCAGGTAGCTAAAGCTTAGGTTACGCACGGAGAACGTTTTTCCTTTGAGCGATTTCACATCGAGCTCAGAAAGCTTCTGCTCATCAAGCTCTGGGATTTGGGCATTAAGAATAGTTTGTGCGCTTTGAATACCGACCATACCGCGCTGATAAATAGTCGCGATTCGTCCTAATTGCATCAGCGGCATGGCAAGCAAGACTGAATAAGTTAAGAATGCTGTGATTTCACCTAGGGTCAGTTCCTGTCTCATCAACATAAAACCACCTAAACCTAAAATAATGATTTTCATTAGGTCATTGGCGTAATCGAGAACCGGCATAAAGAAGACTTGGATACGCGTGATTTTAAGGCGACATTCAAGCAACAACTGATTCAGCTTCTCAGTCTCCGCTTTTACCCAAGGTGACATCTGCTGGCTTTTAATCAGATCAATCCCAGACAGATAACTCATCAGTTGTGCAGACAAGTTTTGCAGTCGCTTCATATGCTCTAGATGGAGCGTTTTCATGCGCTTAAAGCCCACTCGGAAAATCACGAAAGCGATTGAAATCGGAATGATCGAATACAGGGTTAGTTCTGGCGATATACGCCACATGTATAGCGGCGTTAGCGATAGAGCGAGCAACGCATTAAAGAATTGCAGAAAGCCAACACCAAACATCAAACGAATACCACTTAGGTCATTGTTAATGATTGAGATTAAACGGCCAGAAGCAAAGCGCTCGTGAAAGCTGTTTGGCAAGCGATTCAGTTTTTGTAGAAGAGTGGTCTTAAGTGAAGCTTCTGTAATTCGCCCGGGGTTAAGCGCGTAAATGCGAGACAGAATCCTAACAACGACCATAGCAACCGACATACCAACAACGATCCACACATAGGACTGCAACTGTTGATGTCCACTTGAAGAGGCGTCATCAATCAGATCTATTGCCAATTGAATATAACGAGGGATTTCTACTTGTAACCAGTTAACGAGAAAAATGAACACAACCGCAAGTAAGTACGAGGTGCGATTCATGCGCAAGTAATGGGCAATAAACTGTCTTTTATTCATAACGTTCTTTGTTGAGGGCAGGCATAAAGCGACATAGTGATACTCTTTAATTAGGGTTGTATCACGATGGTAAAGATACACCAAAAACACTTAGTTGACAATATCAACCACATTCCATTATTCGTCAGTCCTATTCATTTTTTGTATTGCAGAAACAACTTTGCCGCCAATATGGCGGCAAAGATATTAATGGTTCGAATATGAAGCGCTAACTAACACTCATACCATGTTAGAGAATCACATCGACTTGGTCATTTTCTATGCTATATGAGTTTCTAACCTCGCTACCCAATGCTGATGGGTACCACACTTCGACCCAAACTTTATCAACATGGTTGGGCAACAATAGCGTTGTTGAAAAGTCAGTGTCTTCATTAATAGGCATTCTTAACACTTGTGAGGTGTAGTCGACAACGTCCCCATCAAACTCAGTGTACAAGCTCATAAAGCCCCGCGAACTTTGTGAACTTGCGACATCGACCGTCACAGCGACTTCCCTCTCAGTTGAGAAATCAAAGTCTTCCGGTATGGTCAGCTCGACCGATCTCAACACTTGTGCCGCAGGCGCGACGCTAGACGTCACTGTGTTATTAGCAGATGACGAGTTGCCTGATGAAGAATCATCCGCTGGTGGGACAGAGCTTGGAGCTGATGTGGTAGAGCCACCACCACCGCCGCCTCCGCCACACGCAGCAAGGAAGACAAGAGTCACACTACTTAGCATTAGTTTTGATAGTTTCATAAATCCTCCTTGATTAATCTTCAGTAGACCAAGTTTTGTCTGAGTTAGGGTTTAGATACCAAGTCGGTTTAGAAGAACCGCCAGACGTCGCCCATTCTGCAAAGTCTGGGAACGCTTCACTGATATCAATGTACTCGGATGGGTGATTCCAAGGAGATGAAATCAAAATACCCCAAGGCATGTTTTGCGTAGTTCTGTAGTATTTTCCACTACTTGGGTCTGAATCATCTTGTGCCACACCGTAAAAGTCGCTTACTAACGTACCACGTGACGTTGGTGGAAGATCCGCTGTGTGAATTTCAAGATCTTTACCCGGAGAGCCAGTAAAACTAGAGCCATGGTAATAGCCTTCACCTGGACCAAAGATGAACGGGTCGAAACCACTCAATGGTAGAAGTGAACTTACCGTTGGTTGATCGTCGTCGTTAAACGGTAGTGAGATACTGAACGTCATTTGGTCAGACTCAAGAGACGGATTACAAGATGGATTCGTACGGTGGAACATACACTCATCGTTAATCGGGATATCGTTTTTCAAGTTCAACGAAGCGACAACAACAAGGTCACCTCCTGGCGATGCAACCGATTTATCTTCGCCCGTAAACGGTGAGATATTCACACGAGTTGCGCCGTTTTTCTGCACTCTGGCGGTCTGTAAGTCGACATCCGACTCATCAAAGCCACTCAATTTCCAACCTAAGCCGTTACCATAAGAGGCACCGTAGGCCATGATGCTACCGCTGATATCCATACGCAATACAGCATCGTCTTTACTCAGAATGGTGGTTCGGTAATAAACAACAACATCGTTTAAATCGAAGTCACCCACTTCAGGCCAGTTATCTTCGAACGCTGCAGTGTAGTAGTTAGAGTGTTGAATTGTGGTTCCCGGATCAGTCACGTTGAACACGTAATCCTCGACTTCCCCGTCACCAACGTAACCATCACTTGGAATGTTAGGGCTGCTCGCTAGACGGAAACGTGTTTGTACAGTTCCCACACTCGCATCATCAGCCACTCGAATTGGAACCACTTGGCCCCCTTCAACAACCGAATGGTTTTTCAAGATTTGTTCATCATCATCGAAAGTACCACTCAAGTCCCAGTCAGCCCAAGCTTGTAGGTAACCATTACCCACAACGTTAACGTTAATGAGACTATCCAACCCAATTTCTAAGTTAGTTAGTAGCGTAATACCGTCGTCATCATTCCCGTCAACATCCAAGTCATCACCGTTTGATAAGGCGCCCGGTTGTCCGTCAGAATCAGCATCGATATTAGCCCCGAGATAGAGCGTTGAAGAAACAGCATGCTCCGCACCGTTGCTTGCTTGTAATGTTCCATAGGTATCCGGCGCATCGCCGAAATCAGACTCGTCGGAACTCTCTATCGGATTAGTAAAACCACTTAAATCCCAGTTACCATCAAACGCTGAAAAGATTGGATTAGGGAAACCACTGCCACTGGTAGTAACAGTTTCAAACTGGAGGGTAACTATAGAGGTATTTTTGTAGGTAAATTTAACCGCACCTGACGTATCGGTTTCAGAATAATTAGTACCTGGTCCGGTGAAGAGAACTGAATTGCCATCAGCACTCTCTTCAGCAGTCAAACTGGCACTCGCGCTCCCTAGCTGATAACTGTAAAAACCTTCGCTTTTAAATACACGAACTTGCTCTGACTGAACGGGCTCACCATCAATGTCATAACCGATCATTTCAAATTCAGGAATGGTGTAAGGGACCGAGAAAGTACCTGATAGACCATCTGTTCCGTCAAAGAACTCAAAGGTATAAATCAAACCTGCAGAACCGGCTGAGTTAGTTTGATAGAGGAAACCAATATCGCCTGACGGTTGTGTTGCGCCGACTTTGTAATTAGGTGCATGAAACACAAATGTCGCATCACCAAATACGCTACTGGATACCTTAGCATCAATGGTCTTTCCATTGTGTGTACCGACATTGAGGAAGTGCATGGAGGCGCCATCGTAGGTTGGCCCCGCCCAACCACTACTTCCGTTCGTTGACTCTATGTGGTTTGAAAAATCCAAATCCACGATGGTTGCGTGGACTGGGACGCTAACTATTGCGCCAATGAGATAGATAATTTGCTTGTATTTCATAGTAAACCTCGACTTCTTCTTCGCTTGGGCGATTTCCTTGAAAAGTACGTAAACTCTGAACGGCAAAGCTAAATAAATGTCTCCCTAAAATCTGATGCTACGAGACAAAGGATGTCTACTTTTTTATTTTGGTGCCGACACAACGAGCTGCATAAGACAAAGAAGCAAGAGAAGAGCCAAGTTTTTGAACACTTAGAAAATAAACCTAAGCCATTGAAAATATGTCTTTATTTTTCTGTAGACTTATTAAGATCAAAAATAAACAAACACTTTCTTCAAAATAGGAATCAATTTGATGAGGGAATGAGTCAACTTGACAACTTGTCATTGAAAGGAGTGTGATAAGTAGACTCCAAGCAAATAAACATGTCGCTCAAACAGCAGGGAGCTGCGTGAAACTGGAGAAATAATGACTATTGGCTGTAAGCAAAGTTGGGGGGACTGAAAGCGCTAACGATGAACTGCTTAAATGCGGGGTGAAATTAAACAGTTCAAAGATCAATGTCGGCTGCAGTGCAGTTACAGCTGAACAATTACTGCTGTGCTATTACTGCAATATAAGCTTGAGTGAGATTAAAGCATTTCTTTTGCGATCAAATGCAACAAAAACGTCTCGCGCTCAATGCTCATGCCCTTTTTAGGACTTTCGGCCATCGTCTTTTCATTATGAGCAATCGCTTCATGGATGTTCATCCACACAGGCTTCATTCCGTTTTTAACTTCGTAATCTTCGTAAGCCGTCTCACCAAGTTCACGATCGATCTTGCAGGAATAGCAGTAAGAAATCATATGCATGATATCTGCATCATCTTTGTACCAAGGGCGAAACTCTTCAAAAATTCCAAACGGCTTAATGCCATGAATGTTCTTTGCACCCGTCTCTTCTTCAAGCTCTCGGACCATGCCCGCAATCACATCTTCGCCTTCATCTAAACCACCACCAGGGATGGTGTAGTCGTGGTAACGCTCGGTATAAAGCATCAGAATATCTTCACCATCTAAGACAATCGCTCTGGCGGCATTACGCTTATAAACTGTTTTGTTATCTAGGTGATCGATATCTGGGTGAATGGTGGTTTTTAGATGTCTCATGGCTCTGACTGCTCAACTGAATTTGGCGGCATCATATCATAATCAATCATAGATTCGAGGTTCATAGCGATTCACATCAACACGCCTTCTAACTTTGTACCTCATAGCCGATATAGCAAGAAAACATCACATAGCCTCTGAAAAGCCTTCAATCAACAATTAATGCCCTTCTATAACCCGACTAGCTTAGCTTGATCTAGCCCTCAAAAAGCAGCTAAACATGGCGAAATATCAACCTATTTCAATATCTTGACCAAATTAGAACAACCTTTTCTGAAATCTAAAATATACTCATTTGATAGAGCTTCTAATTGGGTTCTGTAGAACTTAACGTATTCAACTATAGAGTTATCACGTAGGAGATAAACATGAAGAAAATTGGTTTGATGGCTGTATTTGCCGTTGTATTAGGTGGTTGTGCAAACGACTATGCAGAGTATAGCGAAGGCCAACGTGTTTCAGTCGCTAATCCAGCGGCCGTTTATTGTGTTCAACAGGATGGCGAATTAGACACGGTCACAGAAAACAATCAACGCACCACTTATTGTGTTTTTGATGACGGTGAACGTATTGAGCAATGGGAATATTACCGAAATAATCATGAGCAAGACTCAGAAGCTAAAAGTGAATAGCGCTCCACTCTGATACCCACCAATCCCTTCCCCTCTTTAATTCAACCAATTACGTAAACTGGCTGCCAATTGGCAGCGGTTTACCGTATATACACACCAATTGTACACTGTTTTATTGCTGACATTTCCCTGACATTGTCAAATTCCAAGCGGATAGAATGCCGGCCTGTTACAAATATTTACAGGTTGAATTGAAATGAAGAACCATTCTAAAACGGAAGAGCAAACTCACATGTCTTTTGAACTCCCTGAGTTCACCCTTTCTCAATCGACCTCTCAAGTGATCTACAAGCGTTGCCAAACCGCTTTAGTCGTTCTCGCTATTGGTATTATTGCTAACTTAGCGCTAAGAATTGATTTTGTATTGTTGAACGGAAATGTTGGTGAGATCTCAGTGACAGAAATGTTGCAGCAGCTGCTACTTATCGTAAGTTCAGGTTCTTTTGCTTACCTAGCGAGAAAGAGAAGTGAAGTAAAACACGCTGCGGCTCTCATTAGCGCCTTCTTCGCTGTACTGTTCATTCGTGAAATGGATTTTTGGTTCGATAAGATCGCACACGGTGCATGGGTTGTTCCTGCTGCGCTAGTTGCTGGTAGCGCTATTTTTTATGCTGTAAAAAACGGCAAGCGCACTATCGATCAACTTGCCCTTATTTTGGCTTCTCCGCACATGAACCTGTTAGTGACAGGCGTAATGTTACTGTTAGTATTCTCCCGCCTATTCGGTATGGGTAGCTTTTGGCACAATGTGATGGGCGATGATTACGTTCGCGCCGTTAAAAACATTGCAGAAGAAGGCACAGAACTACTCGCCTACTGCTTAATTGCGTTTGCTAGCCTAAAAACAGTTCTTGCCATCACCAGAAAAAAATAACGATTTATCGCCACCAGCGATGCGTATGATCCGATTCAGGGTCTAACAATCGATTCAGAAAAGTTAGGTTGGTATCTAGTAACGCTAGGTACTCCCTGACTTTTTTTATATCCGTACCTATTGGAGTACCTCGAATACAGCCTTCCAATACCGGAAGCAGACTTTCCACAATACTAAACTTAGGTGAACTTCCGACTAAGCCTTTTGCTTTCGCCAAGGCTTCCAAGGAAAGCCTTTCTGGCTCCGACCTCACCATCTTCAAATCTCGCTTAAACGCTCCGGCACATACTCCTTCGAGATACACTCGGTACGTTGTAAGCACATCCATCAATAAAAACAGCTGACCTTGAGTCGTTTGGTGAGGATATGGGACTGCAACATGAGCCTCCAACTTGCGATCTATCTGCAGTTCTACGCCAAGCGCCGAACACTTTTCAATGAGAACTTTGAGCAAACCTTGCTCGTCCATTAGCGTTTGAATCTCAAAGATTCGTTGCAAGTGATAGTCATTCGACACAAACGTTATCTTTACACCTTGCCCACGAGTAAACAGACCACTCTCTATCATCTCAGCAGCTAAATTTTGGATGTTTTCTACAGTATTGGTTGAATGCTGTTCTAATAAAATCGCTCCCAGAGTAAACGGGACTTCGCGGAGGCTTTCCAACTCTCGAAAGTATCGGTGCATCGCATCGGCTTCCGAAACACTCTGCCCTTTGGTTACCCCACCACAAAAAGCGACCGCTGTAGACGAGCGACGCTCTGCGTTCAAGAACTCCGCCAGATACTTCACCAAAGCATCAACTCGACTGATTCCTTCCTCAGTCAATTCATTCTCATTAAGCCGTTTACCCAGCACAATAAGGAGGTTATTAATGCTCATTTTATGTTCAAGTCTCGTTTTGGGGATTAGATGGAGTGAATTATGTATACAATACTTGTGAACAAAAGTATTTTGAAATTCTTATAAGTTACTCGCAATAATGCTCACTATTGCAGAGCAACACAATAAGGACTCGACAATCAAAGTGCAGCTTAATAGCACAATAGCACGATCATAGGGTCCACAGGGCTACGCTGGTTAGCGTTAGTTTTAGTTTTAAACAGAGAACGCTTTCACACATATAAGTGAAACGAACAAAATACAAATTTTACACAGAGTTCGTCCATCGAACCGTCTTCACAGGAAGTTACTATGCTGTCTATTTTTGATATCTATAAAATTGGGGTTGGGCCTTCTAGCTCCCATACAAATGGACCAATGATCGCAGGGTTTAATTTTACCCAAAAGATTGAATCTGTACTTGACCAAGTTACCCGTATTCAAATCGACTTATACGGCTCACTATCATTAACAGGTATCGGCCACCACACTGACCGAGCAACCCTGTTAGGTCTACTTGGCAACCGCCCTGATACCATCAAAATAACCAGTGCTAATCTAGCAATGCGCAAAGCGATTGAAGACAAGTCTCTTATGGTGAGTGGTCACCATGAGATTCACTTCGATGTAGAGAGCGACTTGCTCTTTCACAAAACCAATCTGCCGCTTCATGAAAACGGTATGACAATCTCTGCGTTTGATGCGAGCGGTAAACTTTTGGATATGGAAACCTACTACTCGATAGGTGGTGGTTTCATCGCAACTGCAGATGAGCTGCAAAACGGCAAACAAGAGTCTGAAACCCAAGTTGAATTCCCTTTCTCATCTGCTGACCAACTCCTTGAGCTCGCTGATAAGAATGGAATGAGCCTTGGCGGATTAATCCTACGCAACGAAGTATCCTTCCAAGATATGGAAGCCATTGACCAAAAAGCAGATCAAATCTGGAAGGTGATGTCACTGTGTATGCAGCGTGGTTTTGATACTGAAGGTATCCTAGATGGTGGCCTTGAAGTCACACGTCGAGCACCCGCTCTCTTGAAAAAACTTGAAGCGAATGCCTCGATTGAGAACGATCCAATGGAGATCATGGATTGGATTAACCTATTTGCCTTTGCCGTAAGTGAAGAAAATGCAGCTGGTGGCCAAGTGGTCACATCGCCAACCAACGGTGCGGCTGGCGTTATTCCTGCAGTATTAATGTACTACCATCGTTTCATCAAAGAACTGGATACCAAACAGCTCAAAGACTTTTTAGCGGTATCTGGCGCCATCGGTATTCTATACAAAACCAATGCGTCTATTTCAGGTGCAGAGGTAGGCTGCCAAGGTGAAGTTGGCGTATCTTCTTCAATGGCAGCGGCTGGCTTAACGGCCCTTCGTGGTGGCAGTAACGAGCAAATCTGTATTGCCGCTGAGATCGCGATGGAGCACTCACTGGGTATGACCTGTGACCCAATTGGCGGACTGGTTCAAGTACCATGCATTGAGCGTAATGCGATGGGCGCAATGAAGGCGATCAACGCATCACGTATGGCACTAAAACGTACGAGTAAATGTCTTATCTCGTTAGACAAAGTTATCGAGACCATGTACCAAACAGGTAAAGACATGAACAAGAAGTACCGAGAAACGTCGTTAGGCGGCTTAGCGGTGATACACATGGCGCCACCGTGTGAATAGCAGACAAGAACACGAGTTCACAATGCCCTTGTAGAAGGGTCATTCATGTAAACTTAGTTTTCAATATCAAAACAAAGCCAGCCACCAAGCTGGCTTTTTTATTGGCTCGAACCCAACCGGCAATTGAAAGTGATACTCACTTAAAAGCATTTACCGAATGAATCTCGCTAATTTTTCCTTTAATAGTTCATTACTTAGCCACAAATGAAACCGACTAATTTTCACACAATCATACATCCACTAGCAAAATCTAACATTGCAAATTTCATTCATGAAAAATATGAATGTACTCATAAGAAAAGATATATCGAGCAAAGTCCGGTTTGGGAGAGATGTTTCAGTTTATGTATTACTATCAATGGTATTATAATTGGGTAATTACACTACATATTAATACTAATGTGAGAATAAAATAATGTGGAATAGATTAAACAAATCAATGATGTTCTGCCAAATGATGTTTGGACTTTCGTTCTATGGCGTCATGGTGATCTTGACTCGTTTCTTCCTTGAGGACCTGAACTACAACGAAGCCGACACCATGATGGTGGTTGGTGCTTTCTCTGCAATCGGACCGCTGTTTGCTATTGCTGGTGGTTTCATCGCCGACAAATTCTTAGGTGCTTACCGATCTCTAACTATCGCTTTCCTAGGATTCGCGAGTGGTTACGTTTTACTGGTACTCGGCGCAGCAGCAACCAATGTTCCTATGGCATTGTGTGGTATTGCGTTAGCAAGTTATGCACGTGGTTTGATGTCTCCTTCTTACCCAAGTCTCTACAAACGCACGTTCAAAACACAAGAAGATTTTGAAAACTGCTACCCTATCAACTACTCAGTAAACAATATTGGTGCTCTACTAGGTCAATATCTGTTCCCAATGCTAGTGCTTGTTGTTGGCTTCCACGGTGGCTTCCTTCTGTCTGCTGTTCTAGCAGGCGCGGCACTACTGATGATGTTGTTTGTCCGTAAAGGCCTTGTTGAAGCAAGTGCTGAGATCGACCAGCAACCAGTAAGCACTAAAAACTGGGCCGCTTTCCTAGGCTTATCTGCAGCAATGATCGGCTTAGTATTTTTCATGTTCTCTAACATGGATATTGGCCAAAACATCGTTTACGCGATCGGTGCTGCAGCCATTATCTACTTTGTCTCTTTGATGGTGAAATCAAAGAAATCAGACATGCTGAAAATGGGCACGATCTTAATCATCACATTCCTGACTACATGTTTCTTCGTGTACTACGGCCAAATGATGACATCGATGACAATGGTGGCAATCAACACCATGCGTGGTGATCTATTTGGCTTCATTCCTGTTGCACCAGAAGCATCAATGGCAATGAACCCACTATGGTGTATGGTGGCTGGCCCTATCATCGCCGGTATCTTCTCTAGCCTAGAAAAGAAAAACATCAACTTCTCTACAGCAACGAAAGTAGGTTTCTCTTTCATCCTGACGGCTATCGCTTTTGGTATCCTGACGATGGCAGTGACTACCGTTGGTGAAGACGTTCTGATTCGTCCTGAAGTATTCCTAGCGATCCATTTCTTCCTAGCATTCGGTGAAGTAATTGTGGGCTCTATGGTAGTGGCGTTCATCCTGTCTGTGGCACCTAAGCACATCGAGAACTTCTCTGTAAGCTTATTCTCTGTAGCAATCGCACTATCAGGTATCGTTGGCGCGGTATTCTCAACGTCAATTGCACTAGAGAAAGGTCAAGAGATCACACAAGAGATCGTTCAAACAGTTTACGGCGACTACTTCCAAATGCTGACTGTTCTTGCGGTAGTAATGGTAGGTATTGCAATGGGTGCATCTTTCATTATTCGTAAGATGCTAGAAGCAGCAAAAGCCGCTGATGAAACGATTGAACTAGAACAAGCTAACAGCTAACTACTCTCACGTTCAACCGACCTAACCCATCAAGCCCTTCAGTTTTCTGAAGGGCTTTTTTGTCTATATTTTTAATGATTTATAAAAAATCTCACCTTTGGATTTTCATTATGTAAATTATAGTAAATGATAATTATTAGTATTGAGTGTTTTCTGGTTCGAGATTATTATGTGGGCATCAAAATCTAAGAGAGCCTTATATGAGCAAGCCTAGCCCTATCACATTAACCGTTACTCAAACCTCAACCATTACTCCAAACATGCAGCGTATTACGTTTAGCGGTGAGGGATTAAGTAAGTACCCTGCTGAATGTGTAGGCGGCTACATCAAGCTACTATTCTCGCCACTAGGCACCACCGACTTGAGTCAATTAAATGAAGGTGAGCGTCCAACCATGCGCACCTACACCATTCGCCACTACAATCCTGTAGAGAAGTTCATCGAAGTCGATTTCGTTCGCCATATCACTAAAGATCTTCAATGTGGCTTTGCTGCGAGATGGGCA
Source organism: Vibrio sp. T3Y01 (assembly GCF_013114525.1). Classification (NCBI taxonomy): domain Bacteria; kingdom Pseudomonadati; phylum Pseudomonadota; class Gammaproteobacteria; order Vibrionales; family Vibrionaceae; genus Vibrio; species Vibrio sp. T3Y01. The sequence continues at coordinate 55,165 of NZ_VTXJ01000010.1, forward strand.
ATGAGCGCACAAGTTGGTGATACTATTTCAGTGGCTGGCCCAGGTTTAATTCAGGGGCTGAACCTAGAGTCAGATTGGTTCTTCTTAGTGGCAGATATGACTTCACTCCCTGCGCTCTCCGCAAAAGTAAAAACACTGCCAGAAGACGCAACAGGGCACGCTGTTATCCAGATCAATTCAGCAGCAGACAAGCAAGAGCTAGAAGCCCCTGAAGGCATCAAGATCACTTGGCTAATTGAAGATGAAACATCAGAAACACTATCCCAAACGGTTCGCAGCTTAACGTGGTTAGACGGTCAGGTTTCAGTATGGACAGCGTGTGAATTTGAAAGCATGCGTGAACTCAGACAGTACTTCAGAAACGAAAAAGAAGTCGCAAAAGAGAACATCTACATCAGTAGCTACTGGAAACGTGGCGTCAGTGAAGATGGGCATAAGGTAATCAAGCAACAAGATGCTCAAGCTCTCGCAGACTAGGTCAATCACCACGTAGCCTGCCTCAAGACCAAATAAGAAAACGCCCTTAACGATCAATCCATCGTTCAGGGCGTTTTACTTTCTAATGCCAGAGAGCATTTTCTATCTCTCAAAGCAAGATAGCCTAGTAGGCGCTTTTTAAATCAGTGAGGTAACTAGACCTATAAGAATCAAAACAACGCCTACACCGCGAGTCATGTGCCACTTTTCCTTTAAAAAGTAGATCCCCATCACGACACCGAAGATGATACTGACTTGCCTAAGTGCCACAACCAGGCTGACGTTCTCTGTCATGGTCATCGCAAATAACACTAAGCCATAGGTCGATGCCATCATAATGCCTGCAACCGTGGCTTTCTTACGTAGTATCCACGCGTTGTTAAACTCGACTCTTTGATTGGTCACCAATAACCAAATACTCAGCGGAATCACGATCGCCCAAAATTGAATGCCTAGGTAGAAAATCGCCGTATGTTTATTAGTAATGTTAGACGTGCTTAATGGCTCCAATAACAAAAGCGCTTCTTTATCAATAATGGAGTAACCCGTAGTACCAATAGCCGCGATGAGAGCCCACAACACGCCAAGGTTCAGGTAAGCTTTCAGCCTCAGCTCAGAGAACTGTTTCAATGGAACAAACAAACAACCTAATGTAATCAGTGCAAATCCAACCCATTGATTAACGGAAAGATCGTAGCCAATTAATACGGTTCCCAAACCAACCATCAACACAGGCAATGCTCGAGCCATTGGATAAATAACACCAATATCAGCTTGTTTATAGGCAGCACCTAAACCAATTAGATAAATAATTTGGCAGATCCCACTCAGCAAAACTAATTGCCAAAATGGAAGAGAGATATTTGCAAAGCCAACATTATCGACATACCAGATAAGATAAGGAGTCAATATAGCAGCAGCGGCAAAGCCAGACGCTAAGAAGAAGGATGAGCCAGAGCCTTGGTTTGATTTACCTAGAACATTCCAGCCCGCATGCAGTAGAGCCGAAATAATCACGATGATGATGGCAGAGAATTCCATTTCGTTCCTAAATCATTAGTAAATATAAAATAAAAGCAACAGCTTAATTGAAGTGATAAAAAAGGTCTCTGGATGAGAGACCTTAAATCATTGAAACCGGACGCCCCTACAGAATTATCAGGGACCCGTTAGTTAACTAACACAGTGTCAAAGTGATTAGCGTTCGAGTTGAGCTATCGATTCAATACTGATTGCATCATGACGCCAATACTCAATATCACAGTCAATCAAATCGCCGTTTTGATTGTAGTTAACACGCTCTACCACCATTGCAGGAGAGCCAGAAGTTGCACGCAGTGCTTGCGCGGTTTCACCCAGCAAAGACGTTGTACTCACACGGTAACGAATCTTCTGATACACCACACCAAAGTGCTCACGGTAGATGTCCGTTAGTGATTTAGACAGGTCATAATCGAGCAAGTTAGGAAATAGCTCTGGTCGAATGTAGTTTGTCACATACACAACAGGCCTATCTTCAAGATAACGAACTCTATCTACGCGATAAACATCCGAGAAAGGAGGCAGTTCAAGGAGCTTAGTCGCCTCCTTCGTGGCGAGCATTCCCTTGGCAGAGATCAGCTCAGTTTTCGGCTTACGATTCTGCGCCAGAGCCATATTAGTGAAGTTCAATGTTTGTGTTGGATCGTAACGAAGTGGTGCTGGCGAGATAAACCAACCTCGTCGATCTTCTCGATAAATGCGCCCTTCCGCTTCGAGCGAAGATAACGCTTCACGTAACGTAACGCGTGTTGTATCAAACGACTCAGCAAGCTTACGTTCCGCAGGCAGCTTTTGTCGCGGTGTTAACATCCCAGACTCTATCTGCTCTACGATGACATCTTTGATTTTTACGTACTGCACTTAATTTCCTTCATTCTTATTCTTGTCGTCAGCCACTCCTTGGCCAACTGCAATCTACAATGGTTCGCTAGCGCTTGCGCCAAGCTTGGGTGCGCTTCTCAAATAACTTATTGATTAACATATGAATCAACTTCGCACTCGCTGCAGATATCATGATCATTACCGCCATGGCTGCTGCTGCACCGGTTTGCCCCGCGTCGTCCATATTCAGTACTGAAACTGACGCAGGTATCGTATCGGTAGAATACAAGAATACTACCGCAGATGTGGTGGTAAGTGCATTAATAAACAGGTATGTCGCAATATCTAAAATCGCAGGCAGGCAAACTGGTACCGTTACTTTAAAGAACAACTTGTATTGCGGTAGGTTTACCGAGGCTGCAGTGGCTTCAATTTCTGCAGGCAGCTGCTTCAATGCAGTTAATGCCGTCATGTGCCCAACCGTGTAATAGTGAACCACGGTATTGATAACCAAGAACGCCATTGTGCCATATAAGAAGTTAAGTGGATTACTCAAATCATTGAAGTAGAAGATGTAGCCCAAACCCAGTACCATCCCAGGAACGGCCATTGGCACAACACTGAGCATCTGCATCGCCTGACGAACAGGACCAAATGCTCTGCCCTTCTCAATGCAGTACGCACCTAAGAAAATCAATACGGTACCGATAATGGCAGTCCATGCGCCTAGCGTTAGTGAGTTGAAGAATGGAGTCCAACCATAGGTACTCATCTCAGCAAAGTTGTAGTTGTTCAATGTCAGCGCTTTGTTCCAAGGCCAAAAGGTGACCATAGAGCCGTATACCGCCATACCAAGCACGATCACCACAGCTGCTGATATCACAGCACAATACAGGAAACATGCTCCATCACGCAGTGGGCTTGGCTCTGGTTGGTAAGCTACAGAGCGGGTATCAAATAAGCTCTTCTGCTTCTTTTGAACCCAGCGGTCCACCGTAAATGCAAGCAATGCAGGCAATAACAACAAAATACTGGTTACTGCACCCATTGAGAAGTTCTGCTGCCCTACTACCTGTTTAAAGATATCCGTCGACAAAACATTGTAGCTACCACCAATCACCTTCGGTACACCAAAATCACACACCACCAGCGTAAACACCACGATAAGCGTACTGATCAAGCCATATTTGGCTGCAGGTAAGGTAACCATGAAGAAGGTTTTGAGCGACGACGTATTCAGTGCACGTGCTGCCTCATAAAGACGGGCATCGGACGTTCTGAGTGAAGTGGTTAGAATCATCAAGGCATGTGGAAACGTCCAGAATATCAGGCCTAATGAGATGCCAATTAAGCCATATACCGAGTTGCCACCGAGGAGTTTTTTGGCAATGCCTTGGTTACCAAATAGGAAGATCAGACTGATTGCAGGAAGTAATGAAGGCGCAAGGATCGGCGCAGAGCCTAATACCTGAAATAACCCCTTAAAAGGCATACATGACCGAGTCAACGCATAAGCGTAACCAAACGCTAAAACACCAACCACTGTCGTTACCAACAAGCCCAACGTAAAAGTGTTACCCACAGATTGCCAAAGGCTTTGAGAAGCGAAATAGGTCGCGAAATTCTGTAAACCTACAAATTCACCATCAGCATTCTGAACACTTTTTTTCAGCATCGCCCACAATGGCATCAGAATAAACAGCGTCATGACTACAGACAAAAATGCCAACAGCCCAAATAGAATCACGTTGTCCTTGCTTAACCGAGCCAGTAAAGGCTGTACTCGTCGTTGAATTAGCAGCTTAGGTTGCATCATTTGAGTCGATTCCATGATTCTTTACGCCGCCTCGTCTTTCATCACTTGAACACTTTTCGATGGATAAGCTCGCAAGCCTTCTTGATCAAACGCCACGTAACGAATATCGCTACGGCGTAACTTCAATCGATTGAACTCTTTGACTGACACATCAACGATAATCTCTTTAGCGGTAGAGTCATGCTGCAATTGACATTCGACACGATAAAAAGCCCCTAGAAACTCACTCGAAACGATTCTGACAGGTAATGACTCATTAAAACGATCAACAAACTGAATTTGCTCAGGACGAACTGCAATATCGAACATATCCCCCTGCTTTGGAGTCAGATTGTCTAACCCAGGAAGTGGCAACATAGATTCAGCAATACGCATCTTGCCTTGAACAGCCACAGAGGCTTGAATGAAGTTCATGCTGCCGACAAACTCAGCGACAAAACGACTCGCTGGCTTTTGGTAGATCTCTTGAGGCGCCCCCACCTGTTCAATAACCCCATGGTTCATGACCACGATGCGGTCTGCCATAGTCAAAGCTTCGTCTTGATCGTGTGTCACCATGATCGTGGTGATGCCCAACTTGCGCTGTAATTGACAAATCTCATCACGCAGGTGTGTTCTTACTTTTGCATCGAGTGCAGACAGCGGCTCATCAAGCAGAAGTAACCCAGGAGACAAGGCCAGTGCGCGAGCTAAAGCCACACGCTGCTGCTGACCGCCAGATAATTGATTCGGATACTTTTGACCAGACGTTGGCAAGCCGATGGTTTCTAGCCAAGACTCCACCGTTTCGAGTGCTTCTTTGGTCGACATGCCTTGGTTTTTCAACCCGATTGCTATGTTTTCTTCCACCGTCAGGTTAGGGAAAAGAGCGTAAGATTGGAACACGATGCCAAAGTCACGCTTTTCTGGTGGTAAAAAGGTCGTGTCGCTACCATTTTGCTCAATGGAACCTGAGGTTGGTAAGTCTAGACCTGCAATCGCACGTAATAAGGTGGTTTTTCCACAGCCCGATGGGCCAAGGAAACAGACGAACTCGCCTTTTTCAATCGATAGGGAGATGTCTTTTAGCGCTGTAAATTGGCCAAATTGCTTTACAACGTTTTCAATATTCAAATAAGTTTGGTTGCTCATATTACAGCACTCTTTATATGGTATATACCAAATTTAAACTTTGAATATTTCAGTTGAGTGACAAATTTATAGAAGCTAAATGACAGTTATATTGCAGAAATAAAATTCATTCTAACTGAGGGTGGCGAGACCAAAACAAGTAATAATATTCAATATCTTACAGAAACCCACTAGTCCTCAAATAGGTATTTGGCGATGAAAGCCAATGTGCTTTTCACCGCCAAATATCAATGCTTGTTTATGGTTATATCTATTGTTTCTTCCAATACTGAAATCAGTAGATCGCACGCCATGGAGCAGATTCCAAGCGAGCGCTTAAACGTTCGTGTGGATTAACCAAGTGAGGGCGATCCGCCACTTCATATTGAGGTAAATCATTAATCGAGTCAGCACCAATTTGACTATGGTTGTGCGAAGGGCCGTGTTGCTCTAACCACTCATTCAAACTAACCACCTTGCCATGCGGATGACTCGGAAGCCCCAAAATCTTGGCAGAGTATTGACCCGACGATTCCATGAGTTCAATACCGACAACATTGGGAATATTGAGCCATTTTGCCACACATGCAGGAATGAATGACACAATGGCAGAGATGATCACCATCGGCTGCCCTTGTGTTGTTGACGACCAGCTCCTCTTTGCAAGATGAGGAAAGATCTTGCTGAGAACTTTACGATTAATGCACTCTTCTAATAAGGCACACACCTCTTGATAAGTTTTATTGGCTAGTGAGCGGGTTGCAAATTCAAGGTAAATATCTTCATCGAGAATACCTTGAACATACAGCGTCATAAGCCTGCGTTCTTCGTTCAAAAAGCTAGGTTCATTTGCCAAGCCTTTCTCAACCAAAAACTCATTCCAAGTCATGGCGCTGTTTCCATCCATGAGTGCTTCATCTAAATCAAATACATACAGCGGGGTCGTCATATCAATTCTCACTTCAAATCAAATTTAACTTCCAATTCAGTTGCCACTTGAAGATCGGATCTCGCTTAACCTGCAAAGCACAATCTACAACAAAGATTCACTCAACCTTGTCGGCTTTACCTGCCGCACCAGCTAGCTTTGCCAACTGCTTATCGAGCCACAATGGCGTGTTACCAGAATCTTCTGCGTTCTCTTTTCTTCGAACTGCATCACGCACCATCATTGCTCCTACCCAACGAAATGGCTCTGGCGGGAAATGCCCAAGCGGTCCGTTGGTTAATCCGCAACAGGTCCAACCGTTATCAGTACCGAGTGCCATGGACGACAATATCTTTCCGCCCATACGAGTTTGCGCAACACCATTACCTGAGTAACCGAGCCCATAATAGATGTTGTTTTGGCCTTTTAGATTACCGAAAAATGGCAATCCTGTTACTGAGCGATCAGAGCCCCCAGACCAGTTGTAATCGAACTCACTTTGTTCCAATTTAGGGAACAATTTTTCGAACGATTGATTTAGAATCGACAGGTAGTTTGTCTTTTGGTTAAACATGCTTTCAACTTGATTGGCAAACGAGAACCTATTGCCACCTTTACCCAACATCAGGCGTCCATCTTGGGTGTCTCGGTAATAGTGAACAAAGATACGTGAATCCACCACTGCCGCCCCTTTCTCTGGGCCAAATTGCTGAAGCTTTTCAGCGATAGGCTTAGTGACAACCATGTCTGACGAAACAACCACAATACTGCGTTTAAACTCTTTAAAGTGATCGAGCATCCATGCGTTGAGTGCCAAAATCACTTTGTCGGCAAAAACAGAGCCACCTTTGGTTTGGATTCGAGCTGGGGCTCCACAATCAAGCGAAGTCATCTCCGTGTTTTCGTGAATTTCAACCCCTAAATCAATAGCAACTCGACGTAACCCTCTCGCCAGTAATGCTGGCTGCACACTGCCCGCGGCTTCTGAGTAATAACCTTCGATATGACGCTCCGATCCTGCTTTATCAGACAAAGAGCTGTCACACTTCTTCCAGCTATTGATACCCTGCTTAACCAACTCATTCACTACGAGCTCCATTCCACCTTGTTGTGCTTCATTGGTTGCCGTGTAATAAGTCCCGCTACGATACAAATGCGCGTCGATATTATGTTCGTTACAGAAAGCTTCGATCTCGTAAATGACCTTTTCCGATTCTTTTACCAGCCATTTTGCTTGCTCTTTTCCGTAGAGCCTCTTCAACGTGGGATACTTAGTCGACCATGTCAGCATACAGCCACCGTTCGCACCAGAAGCGCCGCTGCCACACAAACCTTTTTCAATCACCACAACATGCTTTTGAGGTTGCTGCTGCTTGATCAAAATCGCCGTCCACAGCCCTGTGTAACCGCCGCCAACAATAGCGATGTCGCAGTTAATGTCTTTTTGCAGTGGCTTCGCGGATTCTAGCCCCGCATCGATGCTGCCAAATTCCTTTTCTAGTGCTTGTTTGAACCAATATGAGTAGTGTTTTGTCATTTGTCGTACCTTACATAAAACCTAAAGGCGTAAAACTAAAAAAGGAAGACCGAAGCCTTCCTTTACTGATTTCTAACTTCTAATGAACTTAATAGTTAATTAACTGAGTAGCTCGATAGATTAAGATTTTGGCTCTGATTTAGCGTCAAACTTCTCAGACCATGTTTTCAATACGTCTGCACGCTCGCTGCCCATACGTGCAAAGTCCATTTTTGCCATGCTCTTTTCGACGTTAGGGAAGTTTTCAATTGTTGCCGTCACATCTTGGTGACCAACAACTGGATACATTTCGATGTAAAGCTCATTTGCTGCTTTAGAGATAGACCAATCAACCACACGTTGCGCAGCATCGGACGGCTTCACAAGACCTACCGCTTCAGATTCCCAACCAATACCCTCAGGTGTAATTACAGAAAGCGGTGCACCTTGAGTTTTCAGCTTAGCGCCACGGCTCGCCATAGAAATACCGATAGCGACTTCACCCATACCCGCTTGAACACATGGCTTAGAACCAGAATGCGTGTAGTGAGCGATGTTTTGGTCTAGCTTCTGCATGTAGTTCCAACCTTGGTCTTCACCCATGTTTTGTAGCCAAGCCGACACTTGCATATAACCCGTACCAGAAGACGCTGGGTTTGGCATCGCAATATGACCTTTGTAGATAGGCTTGGTTAGGTCATCCCAAGATTTAGGTGCTGGTAGGTTAAGTTGTTTCGCTACCGCTTCATTGAAACAAACCGCATTGAAGAATGCATCGTTGCCATACCAAGCTTGAGTAGATTGCGGATCGTTGAGGTTTGAGCGCAGCGCTTCTACACCTTGAGGAGTGTAAGGCTTAAGAATGCCCTCTTCTTTAAGTAGAGCCATTGAAGAACCCGCAAGGCCCCATACCACTTCTGCACGAGGGTTGTTTTTCTCAGCTAATAATTTTGCCGTCATGATCCCAGTTGAATCACGTACCCATTTGATGTTGATGTCTGGGTTTTCGCTTTCAAAAGCATTTTTGTACTTCGCTAAGATGTCAGTTTCAAAAGCGGTGTAAACCGTCACTTCCTGTGCCGCATAAGCGTTACCAGCTAATAGTGTGACTAATGCTGCAAGTGATCCTTTCATAAAACGGTTTTTCATCATTTTCTCCAGTCAGGCCCAATGCCAAGGTTAGGAATTGCCAAGGTTAAAGTTGTTAAGGCTAGAAGCTCCATCTAGAGGCTTCTATTTCCATAAATTCATTTAGGTTATTAGCACACACCTCCAGTTTGGTATGTACCAGATTTCGAGTATTAAGCTAACTGGCTTTTATGACGATTAAATGAACGAAAAATGGCAATTTAAAGATCGAAAACTTTCTCAAGACAAGTGACCATTTTTTAATATGAAGCTTTTGTGAAAATGATGTTTGGGCTATTTACGACCGTTTAAATTGGTTGTTAAAGTAGCCCTAAATACTGGTATAGTCCAAAATGAGAATCACGAGAGTTGAACATGAGAAACGAATACTTACTGCTGACACCGGGCCCTTTATCTACTTCTGAAACCGTTCGCCAAGCGATGTTAAAAGATTGGTGTACTTGGGATGATGAATACAACAAAGACGTTGTTGAAGTGATTCGTAGCAAGCTAGTGACTTTAGCGACTAAGCAAGCGGGATATACAAGCGTATTAATGCAAGGTAGCGGCACCGCTTCAGTAGAAGCAACAATCGGTAGCGTTATCTCTAACAGCGGTAAGCTTCTTATTGTTGATAACGGTGCGTACGGCGCTCGTATTGCTCAAATCGCGGAATACTTAAACATTCCATGTCATGTCGTTTCCCCAGGCGAAACATCACAGCCTGACTTGAACGAAATGGAAACGGCATTGGCCATGGATTCAGACGTTACTCACGTTGCGATTGTGCACTGTGAAACCACGACAGGCATGCTGAATCCAATTGAAGACATTGCCAAATTGGCAAAACAGCACAACAAAACCGTCATTCTCGATGCAATGTCGAGCTTTGGTGGCATCCCTATGGATATCGCTGACTTAGGTATCGATTATATGATCAGCTCAGCAAACAAGTGCGTCCAAGGTGTACCGGGCTTCGGCTTTGTCATTGCTAAGCAATCGGAACTGGAAAAGTGCAAAGGCCAAGCTCGCTCATTAAGCCTTGATCTGTTTGACCAATGGCACTGCATGGAAAGCAATCACGGTAAATGGCGCTTCACCTCTCCAACTCACACAGTGCGTGCTTTCTACCAAGCCCTACTTGAACTTGAACAGGAAGGCGGTATCGAAGCTCGTCATAATCGCTACCAAACCAACCAAACTACCTTGGTTGCAGGTATGCGCTCTCTTGGCTTTGAACCACTGCTTAATGATGATCTTCATTCACCTATCATTACCTCTTTCTATTCTCCAACTCATAGCGATTACCAATTCAAGGAATTCTATGACCGCTTGAAAGAACAAGGTTTTGTGATTTACCCGGGTAAGGTTTCAAACGCAGACTGCTTCCGAATCGGTAACATCGGTGAAGTGTATCCGTCAGACATTGAAGCTCTCATTGGCGCAGTGAAAAACGCTATGTACTGGGACATCAAATAATGACGATGGCCAATCAAGATTCTGTTCTAAAGGCGACACACTTTCGAAGCGAAGGCGATGTGAACACCACGCCAGCGCGTGAGAAATGGAACGAGTCGCTAAACGATGAGGTGACTCAAGCGATGTTAAAACGTGACTCAGACGTGTTTCTTCATCAAGCGATGTCAACGCCTTGCCTAGACACACTTGAAGCAGCCGAAGGCATCTACATTCAAGATGCGACTGGCAAAAAGTACATGGACTTTCATGGCAATAATGTCCATCAACTGGGTTATGGTCACCCTCACATCATTAATAAAGTCACTCAACAAATGGCGTCATTGCCGTTTTCACCACGTCGCTTTACCAATGAAACAGCCGTTCAATGTGCTGAAAAGCTGACACAGATCTGCGGTGGTAAGTTGAACCGCGTGTTGTTTGCACCGGGTGGAACGTCAGTTATTGGTATGGCACTCAAGCTAGCTCGACATGTCACCAACAACTTCAAGGTCGTTTCACTGTGGGACTCATTCCATGGCGCGTCACTGGACGCAATTTCAGTGGGCGGTGAAGCTTGTTTCCGCGAAGGCATGGGGCCATTAATGGCTGGCGTAGAACGCATTCCACCAGCCGTCTCTTATCGTGGCGCTTTCCCGCTTAAAGGAGGTAGTTCAGGCGATAGCAATGAGACGGCATGTGATGTTCACTACGCCGATTACCTTGAGTATGTGATTGAAAAAGAAGGTGGCATTGGTGCCTTCATTGCTGAAGCAGTGCGTAACACCGATGTTCAAGTGCCAAGCAAAGCTTACTGGAAGCGTATCCGTGAGATCTGTGATAAGCACAATGTCATGCTAATCATTGATGATATTCCAAATGGTATGGGTCGAAGCGGCGAGTGGTTTACTCACCAAGCGTTTGATATCGAACCTGACATCCTATGTATTGGTAAAGGTTTTGGTGGTGGCTTAGTTCCAATTGCCGCCATGGTCACTAAAGACAAATACAACACGGCAGCGCAAGTATCACTTGGTCACTACACCCACGAGAAAAGTCCTATTGGCTGCGCGGCGGCACTGGCTACGATGGAAGTGATTGAGCAAGAAAATCTACTTCAAAAAGTACAGGCGGACAGTGAATTCGTACGTGAACAACTGCTTCAAATGAAAGAGAAATACCCAGTCATTGGTGACGTTCGCGGCATCGGCCTGCTTTGGGGAGTGGAATTGGTCACTGACCATATCACCAAAAACCGAGCGTTCGATGAAGCAGAAGCAGTACTTTACCAGTGTCTGAACGATGGCCTGAGCTTTAAGGTGTCACAAGGTAACGTGATTCAGTTGAGCCCACCATTGATCATCAGTCGCAGCGAACTAGAAGTCGCTCTGTCTGTATTCGAAAAAGCGATAGCAAAAGTCTGCAAAGACTTTGAGTACCTTTAAACCATAATCTAACCAATAACTTAAAACAATCATTTGTCTCCCAGAGCAACTTGAGCTGGGAGAGAACAGAAATAGGACACGACTATGAACACAACATCACCTATCCAAGCAGTTATCTTTGACTGGGCAGGCACTATCGTTGATTTTGGATCATTTGCTCCAACCAGTATTTTCGTTGAAGCATTCAAACAAGGTTTCGACTTTGACATCGACTTAGCAGAAGCTCGTGAACCTATGGGTATCGGTAAATGGGATCACATCCAAGCGGTGGGTCGAATCCCTGCAGTTGATGCTCGTTGGACTGCTCAGTTCGGACGTTCGATGACCAGTGAAGACGTTGATGCGATTTACGCGGCATTTATGCCTCTTCAAAAAGCGAAAGTAGCCGACCACGCAGCGCCAATTTTAAACGCGATTGAAGTAGTGAATAACCTAAAAGAGAAAAACGTAAAAATCGGTTCTTGTTCCGGTTACCCACGTGAAGTGATGGATGTTCTAATTCCTGCAGCAGCAGATTATGGCTATCGTCCAGACAACGTGGTTGCAACCGATGACTTACCTCAAGGTGGTCGCCCTGCACCATTCATGGCACTTAAAAACGTAATCGACCTAGGCGTAACAAACGTTGCAGCCTGTGTGAAAGTGGATGATGCAGCCCCGGGCATTGATGAGGGTCACAACGCAGGCATGTGGACGGTAGGTCTTGTGTTATCAGGCAACGAAGCAGGATTAACTTACCAAGAATACTTAGATGCAGACGAAACAACACTGGCAGCAGCACGTGAAAAAGCCAGCCTTAAGCTAAACAAATCAAACCCGCACTATCTAATTGACACCATAGCCGATTTGCCTGAAGTAATTGCTGATATCGAAAAGCGCTTATTGGCTGGCGAGCGTCCTTAAAGACACTCACCTTCCTACTCAGGCAAGCTTCAGTACAAAACGAAAACCTCGCATTACCGATATAAGGTGATGCGAGGTTTCTTCATTTCCAACATTTGAGACAGCAATTAATTGACAAAAACGCCTGTAAATAGCACTTTGAATATATAAATCTTAACAACTTCATTGACTCCCATAAGCAATCAGACTAACAATGTATTAAGAGTTCCAAGATAGGTTCGAACTGGATCAACGCCTTGATTTACTTACATTTGCAGTGTGCCTATCAGTAAGAAATCGTTTTAAAGGACTGATTCAGATAACAATAAGAGTTAATCCAAGGATAAGATTATGAAAAAACTCTCAAAGATTATGTGTGCCGTCATTGCAGCTTCAGGCTTTGCTGCTGCTCCTTCCATCGCTGCAACCACTTATGTTGGTGCAAAAGTCGGGATGGGGTGGCTCGATAGTGCTTGTGTAGATAGTGTGAACTGTGAAGATGATTCAGTCGCCGGTGGTCTTTACGGTGGCTACAACTTTACCGATAACATTGCACTGGAATTAAACGCAGATTACCTAGGTGACTACGACACTAGTTTTAATTACAACGGGACAACTCAGCGCTACAGCGATTCCATTATTGCAATATCGTTGAGCCCAATGTACCGATTGGCGATCAAAAAAGAGTTTGATGTCTTCTTCAAAGCGGGTCCAGCTTACATCATGCATGACGATGAAGATGATGTTGTACTGGCTCTGGGTATCGGTGCTGAGAAACAGTTTTCAGACGACTGGGCAGTGAGAGTGGAATACCAATACTTCGATGATTTTGACGATAAGATCATCCAAGATCTAAACTCCAACCTTGTCACAGTAGGTCTTAGCTACAATTTCGGCACAGGTAATACAACCGCATCAGCGGCTGCAGCTTCTGCGGCGGCGGTTACTCAAGCACCTTCTGAACCAATCACAGAGCCAGAAACTGTGGTTGTTGAAGAGGAAGCTGAGGTAGTGGTTACCAAAGCGCAAACTGAGAGCTTCTCTCAAGGTACATTTGCGACTAACAGCACAGAGCTTTCAGACGAAGGTAAAGCCGCTGTACAGCCAATTGTGGAAGTCTTACAAACATATCCACAGTCTACCGTTAACATCGTTGGTCACACAGATTCAACAGGTGCTGCTGAGTATAACATGATGATCTCTAAGAAACGTGCGGCAGCAGTAGCAGCGTACATCGAAGAGCAAGGCATTGAGTCAAGCCGTATTACCGCTTCGGGTGAAGGGGAAGAAAACCCAATCGCATCAAACGATACGGCTGAAGGTCGTGCACAAAACCGTCGTGTTGAAGCAACAATTCCAAGCTTCGAGTACCAAGAAGACGTTCAAGTTGAAGAGGTTATCGTAGAGACAGTGGAATAATCGCATTCCGCCGCAATCTCGATATCTTCCTTAATAATAAGGGCGGAGCACTGATAAGTGCTCCGCCCTTTCTTTATCTATGTTTGCTCATAAGCCGAAAAGTATAATGACTCAAAGCCAAGCTATACGGCCAGAAGACTAGACTATTTCCCAGCTGTGCGTCATTTCTACGCCAGCACCTAGCATTAGGCACACTGAACAGTATTTTTCTAATGAATCAGCGCATACTTTTGCAACCAACTCAGGATCAAGGTTGTCACCTGATACTTCAAAGTGAATGTTAATCGCGGTAAAGATTTTTGGCGCGGTTTCACGACGAGTAGTTTCAAGTTTTGCGTTACAGCCTGTAATGCTTTGACCAGCAGATTTCAATCCATCCACCACATCAACGGAGCTACAACCACCAGCGGCCATAAGCACCATTTCCATCGGGCTTGGCGCCGTCGCACCACCGCTGCCATCCATAACAATAGAGTGGCCTGATTGAGATTGACCCAAGAATTTAAAACCTTCGACCCATTTAACTTCTGCTTGCATGCTGTTCCTTAGATGACCGATAACCGCCATCACTGTCTGTTATTTATTGTTAGTATCGACACCCTACTACTGGCAGCATTCATGAGCAAGATTTTCTCTGACACATATTTTTTTCATGAATAGTGCAATTTTTTCCATCTAAAACCTGTCTCTATTCGTACATTCAAAATCGAATGAAAAAGAACGTCAAGATGAGGTATCTATGAATAAATTATCTAAAATATTGGTATCACTCGTGGTTGCACTACCACTGATTTCGTTGTTTGTCAGCCAAACTGGCACTGCCAATACAATGGATAAAACGGCTAATTCAGGGAAAAGTGAAATCGCGACACTCGCGGGTGGTTGTTTTTGGTGTACAGAGTCTGACCTAGAGAAACTAAAAGGCGTAACAGACGTTATCTCTGGATATTCTGGTGGCGATCTAGAAAACCCAACCTATAAACAAGTTTCTTCAGGCAAGTCTGGTCACATCGAAGTGATCAACGTGACCTATAACCCTGATATTGTTAGCTATGAACAGGTTCTTGACCAATTCTTTCGACATATCGACCCAACCGATGACAAAGGGTCATTCGTAGACCGTGGTCCGCAATATCGACCTGCCATTTTCTATCATAACCAAGAGCAAAAAGACGTTGCTCAGAACTTTATGATGGAGATCGACAAGGCTCAAATCTTTGGTGCACCACTAAAAACAGAACTGATCAAATTTGAGAAGTTCTGGCCAGCAGAAGATTACCATCAAGATTATTACAAGAAGAGTAAGGTTCGTTATAACTACTACCGCTACGCTTCAGGTCGTGATCAGTATTTAGATAAAATCTTCGGTGATGATAGAAAGGACAACCCTAAAACACTACGTCAGATCATCGACAGTAAAAATGCGACAGCGAATGCTAAAACATACGTAAAACCGTCTGATGCGGAGATCAAAGCGAAGCTTACAGCACTTCAATACGATGTAACGCAAGAAGACGCTACTGAGCGCCCATTTGACAACAAATACTGGGATAACAAAGAAGAAGGTATTTATGTTGATATCGTTACCGGTGAGCCTTTGTTCTCGTCAAAAGACAAATACAAATCAGGTACAGGCTGGCCGAGCTTCACCCAACCAATCAACGAAGCTTACGTAGTGACAACCACAGACTACAAACTGTTGTACCCACGCACAGAAGTTCGTAGCCGATTTGGTGATTCTCACTTAGGTCATGTCTTCAAAGATGGCCCTAAACCAACAGGCTTACGTTACTGCATGAACTCAGCGGCGATGCGCTTTATCCCAGCAGATAAACTGGCTGAAGAAGGGTATGAAGAATACGTTGAGATGTTTGAGGGCTAAACATTCAGCAATTAACGCTATACCTATAACAACAAAGCCAGCATAACGCTGGCTTTGTGTTTTCTAATTCATTAACAGACGCGCTAGCCTGTTAGAACCGTGTCTTCTGGATACTTGAGCAGTGAAGGCTCTGGGCGAGCTAACATATACGCCAACGTCAAAGGACCGATACGACCAATAACCATCACAACAATCATGATGTATTTGCCAGGTTCGGTTAGATTTGCGGTTAACCCAGCCGTCAATCCTACCGTTGCAAAGGCAGAAATCACCTCGAACATGACTCGATCAAACGCGGCTTTTTCGGTAAGCATTAACAAAAACATCGCCGTAGTTAATAACGCCCCACTGACCACGATAATGGCCAATGACTTGGTTACCGCCTGCCATGTAACAGTACGTTTAAACATCACGACGTGCTTTTTCTGACGTAGGAATGTCCAAGTCGCGACAAAAGCAACTGCAAAGGTCGATACCTTAATACCGCCACCAGTTGAGGTAGAACCAGCACCAATCAGCATTAACACAATCATCACCAATAAAGCAGGCTGCGTGTACTGAGACAAATCCACACTGTTAAAGCCAGCGGTACGAGCGCTTGCTGATTGAAAAAACGCCGCCAGCCATTGGCCTTGAGTTGATAACCCTTCCATAGTCGCAGAGTTATTTCTTTCCAGTAGCCAAAATAACACTGTACCCACCAACAATAGAGTCGGGGTTGCGGTTAGCATGATCTTGGTATGCAAATGCAGATGCTGGAAGCCTTTGCGCCAGTTGCTAGATAAGTCACCGACCACCGTAAAGCCTAAGCCACCAAAAATGAACAGAGCCGCTAAGGTAAAGATAACCAATGGGTCGTCAACAAAGCTCATCATACTATCTGAGAACAGAGCGAAACCGGCGTTATTAAATGCTGATATCGCATGAAACAGTGCGTAAAAGCTGCCTGTTGCCCAGCCCATTTCAGGAACCCATCGGAAACAAAGCAATACAAAGCCAATAAATTCAGCCACTAGCGCAAAGATGATGATCTTCTTTACTAGCTTACGCAGGTTAATCTTACGATCTTGTCCCAATGCCTCTTTTGCCAATGCCTGTTGCTTCAAGCTTAACCGGACACCAAACATGTACAGAAGAACCGCAGATAAGGTCATTTGCCCTAACCCGCCCACTTGCATCAAGAACATCAGCAAGATTTTCCCGGCCAAAGTAAAGTGTTCGCCCGTATCAACGACCCCTAACCCTGTTACGCTGATTGCAGAAGTCGCAGTAAACAATGCATCTGTGAAACTGAGCCCTGTGACAGAAAAAACCGGCATCGTGAGTAAGATGGCCGAGGGAATAAGCACCGCCAAAAAGCTGGTCAGGATTATCTTAGGTTCAGAGCCTTTACGTGGCTTTTCATCTCTTGTGAGTGTGTAGAAAGTACCTTTTCGCTGAAACGAATTCATACTGTTACCCTATTACAAGTTCCCATTACCAATTACGTAGCTTTCTAGATAGGGTCTCTTTAGGCCCAGCGATGATCACCACATCTCCGATTTCTAAACTAATATCCAGCTCCGGTGCTTTAGTAAGATTAGGACCGCGCTTGAATCCAAGAACTTCGACACCTACCTCTTTGCAAAGCTTCAAATCGCGAAGTTGCTTACCCAAGAGTTTTGAGCCAATGACAATTTCAGTCATCGCTAAATCACTGCCAAGGTCAATAAATTCAAGAACACGTCTGTCTAGCATCTTACGCGCTACCCGAATTCCCATGTCTCGCTCCGGCATAATGATATGGTCAGCGCCAATTTTAGAAAGGATCTTGCCGTGGAACTTATCATTCGCCTTAACCCAAACGGTTTTAGCCCCCGACTCTTTCACGACCAGAGTAGTCAAAATACTCGAGTTCACATCAGAACCAATCGAAACCATTACCATATCGTACTCGTCGAGCCTTAGCTCTTTAACCGTCTCTTCACTCGTACAGTTAGCAACAATCGCTTGTGAAACAATGGCCGCGGCTTCTTTCACTCGCTCTTCATCAATATCGACGGCTAATACCTGCGCCCCAGAACTTTGCAGCTCTTTACACACAGATAAACCAAAACGCCCTAAACCGATAACTGCATATTGTTTGTCGCTCATTTGAAATCCTGTTTAGAAATTTAAATAACACGGGATAGTCAAACCTACATTAGTTTCTATCTCAAAAAAAGTTAGTTCTGCAATAATAAGGTTATACTATTGTCATAATCGCTTGATTTATAAAGGTAGAGAACAACTCGAGTTTCTGCTAATTTCCAATTCATAATTTCTGCGGCAGCACACACAATGAATGAATTCTTAACCCAAGTACAAACCTACATTAACCAGAGCCATACTGATTGGGCCAACAGTGTCTTATTCATCACTATTGCGAGTTTTCTCGCTTGGGTAGCTTGGCGAATTATCCACAATCGCTTAGAAATTCTGGTACAGAAAACCCCTTTTCACTGGGATGACCTGCTACTAGCAGCACTGAAAACTCCAGTCAGTACGTTACTTTGGTGTTGGCCGGCGACTGTCTCTATTGGGTTGATCCTTCAAGACCAGTTTGGCAACGAAATCAACTGGTTAAAAACACTAAAACACATTTTAATCATATGCACTTTCGTTTGGTTCACCTTGCGAATGATCACCAATACTGAAACGTACGTCTTAGAACAGAAAAACAGAGATGAAACGACAGTACAAGCGATCGCAAAAGTAGCTCGCCTATTCTTTATGGTCATGGGTGGCCTGACGATCATGCAAGCATTCGGTCTTAGCCTATCAGGCTTGCTGACCTTTGGTGGTGTGGGTGGTTTGATTGTAGGTTTGGCAGCAAAAGATCTACTCTCGAACTTCTTTGGCGGCATGATGATCTACTTCGACCGACCTTTTAAAGTCGGTGATTGGATTCGCTCTCCTGACCGTCAAATCGAAGGTACCGTCGAACGTATTGGCTGGCGCATGACCATCATTCGTACATTCGATAAACGCCCACTGTACGTGCCAAACTCAGTATTCAGTAACATTGTGGTGGAAAACCCATCGCGAATGCTAAACCGTCGAATTAATGAAACCTTTGGGCTTCGTTACGAAGATGCGAGCAAGTTAGCTGTTATCGTGGATGACGTAAAAGCCATGCTTGAAACGCACCCAGACATCGATGCTAAGCAGACGCTCATCGTGAACTTCGATAAGTTTGGCCCATCAACGCTGAACTTCTTTATCTACACCTTCACTAAAACCGTCAACTGGGTGAGATACCATGAAGTGAAACAAGATGTACTACTGCAGGTACTGGCGATTATTCATAAGCACAATGCGGATATCGCTTTCCCAACACAAACACTCAAAATCGACCCACAAGGTTTTAGCGAAGTTCAAGATATGGCTATTTCGAATTCATCAGGTCATCAATAAACAGCGTATCTACTGTTTATAGGTAACTAAATGGGTTATCGATAATTAAAAAGAGTGAAGCGTGGTAACATGGCGCCAGTATTTTAATGCACCCAGTACCACGCTATGATTTTACCTGTCATTCTAGCTGGCGGCTCTGGTAGCCGCCTCTGGCCACTGTCTCGCGAGCTTTACCCAAAGCAGTTCCTCAATATTGCTGGCGAACAATCGATGCTCCAGCAAACCCTTATACGCCTACAAGGTCTTGAAGCGCACTTGAGTAATGCAGAATGTGCGGCTCCCTTCATTATCTGTAATGAAGAGCACCGCTTTATTGCTGCGGAACAGGCTCGCTCAGCCAACATCCAACACAGTGGTATTTTGCTAGAACCTGTCGGAAGAAACACAGCTCCCGCCATCGCACTCGCTGCATTACAGGCTTTAAATCACACCAGATGTAACCAACAAAATGAGTCAGATCCAATATTATTGGTACTGGCTGCTGATCATCACATCGCTAAAACAGCAGAATTTCAGCAAACGGTGGCGAGAGGTGTTGAATACGCAAAACATGGTAAACTGGTTACTTTTGGGATTACTCCAAGCGCACCAGAAACTGGCTATGGTTATATAAAACAAGGAGCTCCACTCTCCCACCATGCTTTTGCCATTGAATGTTTCGTTGAAAAGCCAGATCTAGCCACCGCAGAACAATACGTTAATTCGGGCCAATACCTCTGGAACAGCGGTATGTTCATGTTTAAAGCCTCACGCTACTTAGAAGAGCTAGCAAAACATCATCCACAGATCCTTGAGGCCTGTAAAAGCGCTCTCGAAAAACAAAATACTGACCTCGACTTTATCCGTATTGACGCTGAAGCATTCAAAAGCAGTCCAAGTGACTCTATCGACTATGCCGTGATGGAACAAACGTCAGATGCTGCGGTAATTTCGATGGATGTTGGTTGGAATGATATTGGCTCGTGGTCTGCGATTTGGGATGTCAGTGATAAAGATGAACACAACAATGTGATTGAAGGCGATGTGTTAACGGTCGATTCTCAGCACAACTACATCCACGCTGAAAACAAACTGGTTGCGACTGTAGGTGTCGAAAATCTCATTATTGTCGAAACAAAAGACGCCATACTCGTCGCGAACAAAGACAAAGTTCAAGGCGTGAAATCGATAGTCAGCCAGCTGAATCAAGCAAATCGCACAGAACATGTTCATCACCGCGAAGTGTTTAGACCTTGGGGTAAATACGATGTAATTGACCTAGGCAAACGAGACAAGGTTAAACGCATCACTGTAAAACCCGGTCACAAGTTATCCCTACAGATGCATCACCATAGAGCAGAACACTGGGTTGTTGTAGCAGGTGTTGCGAAGGTGACCAATGATGAGAAAACCTATCTCGTTGAAGAAGACCAATCCACTTATATTCCGCTAGGACACATACATAGCCTAGAAAATCCAGGGGACGCTCCACTCGAAATGATCGAAGTACAAACCGGTAGCCATTTGAGTGAAGACGACATTATTCGATATCAAGATAGTTACGGGCGAAGCGAACAACCTAGCTCACCTCAAATCAACAAATCGAACTAAAGCAGCGACGATAGAATGAAACAGAATTTAGATCTCAGCTGCTTTAAAAATAACGATATCCGAGGAATCATTGGTAAACAAATCAATGAGCGCCTAGCTTACCTGCTTGGTATAGCATTTGGCGAATATGTCCTTGCAGAAACATCTAAAACGTCATTCGATGAGCTGGCTCAAGTAGTCATTGGTCGTGATAATCGTGAAACCTCATTGCCACTGCAGAAAGCGATGACCAAGGGTTTGATTGAATCAAGGATCAACGTGGTAGATCTCGGCATGACAGGCACAGAAGAAGTCTACTTTGCAACTCGCCACCTACAAGCTATTGGCGGAGTTCAGGTTACGGCAAGCCACAATCCAATCAATTACAACGGCATGAAGCTAGTTGGTCTAGACGCTAATCCAATCAGTAAAAACAATGGGTTAGATGTAATCAAACAGCGCATAGAAGTTCTAGAGCATGAGAGGTTCAGCGAACAACCGATCAGCCATGAACAAGCCGATAATTTCATTAGAACAGCCAGTATTCTCGCTCCTTATGTGGATCACCTACTCTCTTACATAAAGCCGTCAAAGCTATCAACGATGAAGATTGTGGTTAACGCGGGAAACGGCGTTGCCGGGCATGTCGTTGATGCTATAGAGAGCAAGTTCAATGAACTGAATGCTCCAATCACCTTCATCAAAGTTCATCACACTCCGGATGGGATGTTCCCAAATGGCATCCCTAATCCTTTACTTAAAGAAAACCAAGCTGCTACCCACGATGCCGTTTTAGAGCACTCCGCAGACCTTGGTATTGCCTGGGATGGTGATTTTGATCGTTGTTTCTTCTTTGATGAAAAAGGTAATTACATTGAGGGTTACTACATCGTCGGTCTGCTAACCGAAGCCTTCTTACTGAA
The DNA here is from genome assembly GCF_013114525.1 of Vibrio sp. T3Y01. Classification (NCBI taxonomy): domain Bacteria; kingdom Pseudomonadati; phylum Pseudomonadota; class Gammaproteobacteria; order Vibrionales; family Vibrionaceae; genus Vibrio; species Vibrio sp. T3Y01. Next base: position 77,013 of record NZ_VTXJ01000010.1, read on the forward strand.
GGATTCCAATGCAACTGTACTACACGACATGCGCATGACATGGAATACAATAGAGATTGCAGAAAAGCTCGGGGGAAACACTGTTGGCGTAAAAGCTGGGCACGCTTTGATCAAGGAGAAAATGCGAGAGCTGAACGCTGTGTACGGTGGAGAGATGAGCGCACATCATTACTTCCGTGACTTTGGGTACTGCGACTCAGGGATGATTCCTTGGCTACTCGTCATTGAACTGATCAGTAAGACTCAACAATCTCTTCATCAACTTATCAGCTCTAGCGTGGAAAGATTCCCCTCTTCTGGAGAGATCAATCGTAAGATAGCAGACCCAGAACAAGCTATCGCTCGTGTGCTTTCATGCTACCAAAAGCGTGCTGTAAACATAGATCATACCGACGGTATTAGCATGGATATGGGTACTTGGCGCTTTAACTTAAGGAAGTCCAATACCGAGTCATTTATCCGGCTTAACGTAGAAACCAAGCGAGATAAAGCCTTGCTAACCGAAAAGGTGACAGAGCTACTTAGCCTCATAAAATAGGTATTCCCTATTCTGTATTTATACACAAAAGCCGCAAATTACTGCGGCTTTATCATTTTGCTTTTGAGGTTCCCCTCACCAACAAACGCAATTATTTCAATTGGCGAGATGTATAGGTTTCGCTCTTCACGCCAGAGCCTTTGCGTTTTTTCATTGTTACTTTTACTGAGCGCTTTGCATCAGCAACATCATAGCGAATCGCTTGGCCTAAGAACTTATCGTTACGCTTGAGTTCTCTCGCTTCTAACTTGATCGTTTTGTTACCGCGGTTCACGTCACAACGGTAATCCCAATCGTTCTGCCCATCTTTCAAGCTAAGCAAGATACGCTGGTTACTTTTTCCTGATGTCGCTTTAATCCCACGAGGTTGCTTGTCGACCGCAAGTGCAAGACCAGCTTTACACAACTGCTCTGCATTAAAGCCTGTTGCAGCTTGTGCATTTGATATAGAAAACGTGTTTACTGCAATTAATACAACACTCGCCAATACTGCCTTCATTGATACGACTCTTCAGTTTATGGAACACCACACCATTTAACCATTCACTATACGATAAGTAAATGATTTTATGGAATAGCGAACCTTAAATTGAAACGTGTATTAAAAAGCCCTTACTCACGAAAGCGAGTAAGGGCTTCAATTGTCTAAGTCGTTCTAGAGAGTAATTAAGTCACTAATTTACTTGTTACGGCGAGCTTCAACTGCATCTGCCAGTTGACGAAGTACTGTTTCAGTATCTTCCCAACCAATACAAGCATCAGTAATTGACTGGCCGTATGTTGGAGCTTTGCCGTCAACCAAATCCTGGCGGCCTTCAACTAGATGAGATTCGATCATCACACCAAAGATAGCTTTGTCACCACCAGAGATCTGTGCGCTCACGTCATCCGATACGTTCAGTTGGCGCTTAAATTGCTTAGAGCTGTTTGCGTGGCTAAAGTCGATCATTACTTTCTGTGGTAGGCCTGAGGCTTCAAGCTCTTGCTTGATCTTACCAACGTGCTCTGCGCTGTAGTTTGGCTCTTTACCACCACGTAGGATGATATGACAATCAGGGTTACCAGCCGTTTCAACGATAGCTGAATGGCCATACTTAGTTACAGACAAGAAGTGGTGAGAAGCACTTGCAGAGCGGATTGCGTCTGTTGCGATCTTGATGTTGCCATCAGTACCATTCTTGAAACCAACAGGGCATGAAAGACCAGAAGCTAGCTCACGGTGAACTTGAGATTCCGTAGTACGTGCGCCAATTGCACCCCAGCTAATTAAGTCTGCTACGTATTGAGGCGTGATCATGTCTAGGAATTCACTTGCCGTCGGCATACCCATGTCTGTTAGATCAAGCAATAGCTTACGTCCAAGACGTAGACCATCGTTTAGCTTGAACGTGTCATCCATGTACGGGTCATTGATCAGGCCTTTCCAGCCAACGGTAGTACGTGGTTTTTCAAAGTAAACACGCATTACGATTTCTAGCTTATCGCCTAGTTCGTCACGCAGAACTTTCAAACGCTTACCGTATTCAAGAGCGGCTTCTGGATCATGAATAGAACATGGACCAACGATAACCAATAGGCGGTCATCTTTGTCTTCTAGAATGTTGTGAATTGCTTTACGGCTTTCAAAGGTTGTAGAAGAAGCAACTTCTGTCGCTGGAAACTTTTCTAAAACAGCAACAGGGGGTAATAACTCTTTTACTTTGTTAATTCTTACATCATCAGTCTGGAACATTGCTTACTTCTTCCTATTTTCTAACCTTGGGCTGAATGTACGTTATCTCACGTAACTTTCCATCAGCACATATCTTCTTGTTCCCTGTAACTTAACTAGTAAAAACGCCAGTTTCAATCACTATTTTAAAAAGAACGCAATTTTTTTTGTGTTTTATATTTAAAACACCCTGTATAACTTTATTTACACGCTATCGATTGCGCAATTTCAGGTAGACAAGGTTGATGGTTTTTCATCCACCACTTGTTAACAAATCTCCTCTACCAGCAGAAACAAAAAAGCCCACGTTGTTAACGTGAGCTTTAAAGTTAATTACATTCTTTTCAATGGCTTGACGACACTGTCGAGCCCTTCTATTTTTAGCGCGAGGCACAGCTTGAGCAGGTCACCTAGCTCACCAGACGGAAAGCCTTTTTTATCAAACCACAGCAAATATTCTTCAGGTAGGTCAATCAGTGTGCGGCCCGCATACTTTCCAAATGGCATCTGCATTCGAGCCAACTTAATCAGATTCTCTTTCTCTAGCATTGTTCGGTCTTTCTATGCGTCATCGATGTTCTGTAGAGTATCACCTAAACGTTCAACCCAATAGTTGATTGCATCTTTGGCGTCATCAAGTGAATCGATCATAGTTGAAAAGTCCTTATTTCCGGCTTCACGATCGATCGCTGCGAACAGTGGTGTGCCATCTTGAGCGTCACTCACCAGCAGCTCGACACTCGCACTACCAACATTGGTGTGCTCTCCTGTCGCAACTTTTGAGATGGTCGACATGGCAAGACCAAAAGGTAAGACACTACTGGTAACGGCTAAGATAGGATTTGGCGTTTCAACGTTACTCAATGCGATACTCAGGCGTAACGTTTTGCCCGTCGGCTCACCAACGATCACTTTGTGAGGTGATATTTTCTCTTCTAATCGGTTCACCATGTGGTCGGTAAGTTCCTGAATTTCTTCTTGATCTAACGAACCTTCTTCGGCAAGCACAAAGATTTGGTCAATGACGACAGAATCATAGTCATCCAACTTACTCTTCAAGCGGTCGGCGTCACGCAGCCCTAATCTTGCCCAAACGAGGTCAACTCCCCCGTCAGGGCCAGGCTGAAAATCTTCATAAGTGGTGAATTTGGTAGCAGTCTTGATTGGGCCGCCTGCACAACCAAACAAAAAGATGCTGGTTGCGACAAGCAAAAATAGTTTTAGAGGATTCATAGCGCACTTAGGTTGGAAGAAAAACACCCAAGTATGCTATACCATATGTGAAAAGTTTGTAGAAAAAGGGGCTATAACTCAGAGCTAACTCTAAAATTAGTTGTGTTGAACAGTGTGAGCATACTCTACGATAACTTGATTTCCTTCGATGTAAGCATTTTGGATCTCTCCATCAACACTCATTCTACTTTTCAGATAGACCACTTTAGGACCAGAGTCATTTCCTTCTTTAAGTGACGGGAATACGTTTCTCGGTTCCAAGTGAAGTAGACGACAGAAATGGCTCACAAATGACATAGTCAGCGGCGACTCCCCTCGCAACATATTTGAGAAATCAAGCTGACTCATTCCAAGCTTCTTTGAAAACTCCATCTGAGTGATTCGCATTCGTGATTTTTGTGACATCCACGTTTGGTACAACGCTTCTCTATCTTGTTCAGTGAATTCCATACTGACTCCTTTATATAATTCATACCAATTAATTGTCCGGTTTTTCATACATAACGTGTCAGGGTTTGGTTAGTGGAAACCAAAGGTTTGGTTTTGATATGCGCTCAATCGTTATCAACAACTAAAGTTAAGCACCCAAACCATTCACAAAAGCAATTAGAGCAAATACTTTCTTAATTTATTTCAATTACTTATGAGTTAACAAACGAATCATATAGCAAGTTAATTTGTATTAAGAATTAAAAGTTCGAGATTAGCATTCCACATTTAAATCGATTGATTCGCATTTATAAAACTCGTTGGCTACATTCCGCTTGCTTAAACGCACTTCTGGCAAACTATTTGAAAGAATAGGACGCAAAGCCACCGGTCTGTCGACAAATATTCTGTCTATGATAGCGGAGCTGCCACTTAATAGGATTTAAGTGCAAATGCATGCCGGAGTGTTCTCTTTTTGTCGGCCAAATACAGTAAGGACAAATAATGAAACAACTCCCAAAAAAATCACTCATCGCACTGTCGCTGCTAAGCGTTAGCGGTGCAAGCTTCGGTCATGGTTATGTTTCGGCATACAATAATGGCGTAGCAGAAAGCCGTGTAGCTCTATGTAAATTCCCTGCGAGTGATACACAAGAAAAAAACACTAACTGCGGTGGTATTCAATATGAACCACAAAGTGTGGAAGGCCCTGAAGGTTTCCCTGAAGTCGGCCCTGTCGATGGAAAAATTGCCAGTGCGCAATCTTCTTTAGCAGCAGCGCTCGACGAGCAAAAAGCAGATCGCTGGGTTAAACGCCCTATCAAGTCTGGTTCTCAATACTTTGAGTGGACGTTCACGGCAAACCACAAAACTCGCGATTGGAAATATTACATAACTCAACCAGACTGGAATCCAAACCAACCTTTGGCACGCAGTTCTTTTGACTTAACGCCATTCTGTGTTGTTCAAGGCAATATGGAACAACCGCCGATGCAAGTAAGCCACCTATGTAATGTGCCAGAACGCGAAGGTTATCAAGTGATCCTTGCAGTATGGGATGTGGGTGACACTGCTGCAGCTTTCTACAACGTTATCGATGTGAAGTTTGATGGTGACGGTCCTATCATTCCTGACTGGGATCAAGGTGGTCAAATCAACCCAACACAAGACCTGAATGTTGGCGATGCAGTTTACACTCGTGTATTCGACCAATCTGGTGAGAACGCTTCATACAGCACTGAGCTTGTGATTGAAAATACAGAACAAGGCAAAGCCAATAACTGGTCTTACGCGTTGGCATCGAAGATCAACCAAGAACAGACCCAAATTAAAGCGGGTCAATTGAACGATCAAGGCGATTTCGCACCGGTATACGGTTCGAACCCTGTTTATCTAAAAGCAGGCTCTGGCTTCAACAGTGTCGAAATCGGCTACAAGATCGATACGCCAGAACCAGAACATGAAATTGAAGTAACTGGTTTAGAATCAGAATACATCATCGATGAGAGCCAGCCTACACAGCTTGATCTTACTCTAGCGGCAACGGGCAATGTTCAAGCAGAACTCACGGTATACAACCACCATCGCGAAGCGCTTGCATCTCAAAAATCTGAGCTACAAGACGGGCAAGTTGAAGGTGTTCAACTGACGCTTTCTAAATCTGAAGCTGGTCACCACATGCTTGTGGTAGTGACGAAAGATGACCAAGGCAACTTAGTGGATCAGAACACGCTTGATTTCCACCTGATGGACGAGCAAACACCGCCACCAGCGGGCGATTACGACTTCGTATTCCCTGAAAGCATTGACTCTTACACCGCGGGCACGAAAGTACTAAGCAGCGACGGTAGTATTTATCAGTGTAAAGAGTTCCCATACTCTGGTTACTGTGTTCAATGGGCACCAACGGCAACTCAGTACGAACCTGGCGTAGGTTCACACTGGCAAGATGCTTGGAACAAAGTGGACTAATTATTAGTAAGGTAATTACTTTCAAGTACGTAAGCTTGTGTAATTAGTCAAACAAAAACGGATGCCCAGAGCATCCGTTTTCTTATTCAGCAACAGCAGAAATGCGGTTATCAAAGTAGATAGTGGTCTGCCAACAAAGCAACAAACAAGATCATGAGATGATAGATTGAGAACTTAAAGGTCTTCATCGCCATGTTCGGCTCATCGCGATACTTCAATACCCAGGCAGAATAAACAAACCCACCGTTGAGCAGCAAAGACGCGCTCAGGTATATCCAACTGCTCATTCCAACCAATACTGGCAGCACACACACGATGCTCAGCAATAGTGTATACAGCAGAATTGAAGTCTTGGTGTAAGTTATCCCATGTGTCACAGGCAACATCGGGATATCTACCTTGGCATATTCGTCACGACGATGAATCGCAAGCGCCCAAAAGTGAGGAGGTGTCCAGATGAAGATAATCATCACCAGTAGCCATGCGTTGGAGTGCAACTCGTTAGTCACTGCCGTCCAACCCAATAAAGGTGGCATTGCACCTGCGATCCCTGCAATGACAATGTTCTGTGGCGTCGCTCGTTTTAAATACATGGTATAGATAACCGCATAACCTAATAGACTCGCAAAGGTTAGCCAAGCCGTAAGCGGGTTAACTAACAAGGCTAAAGTCACAAAGCCAAGTAAACCGATACCTGCCGCAAAGGCGAATACTCGTACACTGCTGAGCTCACCCGATGGTAAAGGACGACGATTAGTACGAGACATTTGCCCATCGATCTTCTTGTCGATCAAGTGATTAAATGCAGCGGCTGAACCCGCCATCAACCCTATCCCTATCATGCCAAATAATGCTTGCTGTAATGGCAATCCATTAGGCACCGCTAAACACATGCCGACTAATGCTGTTAACAACATCAAAGCAACCACTTTAGGCTTGGTCAGTGATAAATAGACCTTCCAAGCTGCTTTGTTTTGAGCAGCAACTTCATGACTTGAAGCGGTATCTTGAACCACAATTTGATGCTGTGTTGAAGTTCTACTGACCATGATTACCTCCTTGTAATACACTGTTCTTTACCAAGCGCTCACTTGGTTTTCGTTGCCACACAACAAAGTTTGTCACAACCAGGCTGACAAGCAGCATCGCCGCAACTAAGTTATGAAGCACTGCCACTGAAATCGGTAGATGGAACCACACGTTACTGATCCCTAAACTGACTTGCACGGCTAATACCAATGCCACAATGACACCCAGTTTTTGGTGCACTGTTTGACCAAGCTTCCACAACTGATACACGACCATTAGCACCGTTATCGTTGCCACAATAGCGCCAAACCTATGCATGATATGTATGGTGAGCCTTGCGGGATACTCGAGCACACCAAACTCATAGTTATCATGCCCATGCTGTGCAAAGTCGAACGCATTCTTAAAGTCTAAGTAGCTTGTCCAACTCCCTTCACAGATAGGCAGTTGAGTACATACCAGCGCGGCATAATTTGAAGACGTCCAACCGCCAAGTAAGATCTGTCCAATAACAACCATCAGGCCAAGTAACGCAGCAAACTTGCTCGTCGCCGAGTATGTCGTTTCACTGAACCGAGTCTGGAAATTAGAGAGGCGACAATACAGTAGGCAGAGCAGAGACAGCAGAGTGAACCCTCCCATCAAGTGCGCCATCACCACAACAGGCATCAGTTTGAGAGTCACTGTCCACATCCCTAACAAAGCTTGAAAGATCACCGTTGCCGAAATAAGTAGTGGTAGCCCAGCAGAGGTGATGTTCTTCTTAATACACCAAACGACCACAACAAAGATAAGAAGCCCTAATGAACCAGCAAAGTAGCGATGTATCATCTCTATCCATGCTTTATCTGCCTCAAGAGCGCGTTCAGGGAATTGGAGATTAGCTTGGTTCACCGCTTGTGCATCTGAAGGTACCGTGAGCTTTCCGTAACACCCAGGCCAATCAGGGCAACCAAGTCCAGCATCCGATAATCGGGTATAGGCACCGAGCACAATCACTGTCAGCGTCAGTAAGATGGTCACTCGCATCACGAGCATGAGCAAATCAGGGGCTTTGTTCTGCATCGTTTATCTCCCTATAAGTATTCCTTGTCGCTGCTAGAGTTCAGCCACCGCGGTCAAACCGAATCACTTATCAGCTACCCAACACGCGACAGTTTAAGAAGCTTTCTCAAATCATGAATCATGCCTTTAGACTGCCCGACTAACTGCGATGGTTCTGAGACACTTTTGTATTCCATAACGAGTTGCCCAAGGGGATCAATGATAACAATCGAAGCTGGTGCGAACTTAGTGCTCAACTGCTCCCCACCAGACAGAAATGACAAATCAGGTTTGTTAAATGCTCCTGGTAATGCATCCCCTTCAGAAACAAAAACTACAGCTGTCACTCGTTCTTTGTTCTTCCCCAGCGCTAAATAGCTTTGGTTCAAGTAATGGAGTTGTTGTTCACACAAGCTATCGCAGTCTGTTGGCGCAATGTAACCCACCAACCACCCTTCTCCTTCCATCGGCGCGGTCAGCCCAAAATCTTGTAGAGTAACTCTTGGCTCAACTAACTCCCCACTGTTTGTCACACCAGATGTGTACCAATTCTGCTCTAATACAGTTTTAGCGATAATGGCAGGTAAGGCGAAGACCAAAATCAATCCGATGAGCACAAGTCGACCACGTGAGCGGCGCTGTTTAAACGCAGCAAGATTAGCATCGGTACTTTCCTTTTTAGTTTGTGTTTGAGACTTATCCATTTTGATTCCCTGTATTAGTCGCTGCCGATCGCTAACCGTGTTTATGTCGTTGCAAGCATTTACTTCTTATTCATGTGACTATGTTTCTTCAAGTACCTAAAACCAATCAAAAGCATCAGCGAAAGCAATACCGCAGCCATCACAAACCATTGAAATGAGTAACCAAAGTGCTTCTCAGACTTCATCGCCGTCGGACGCCATAACATTTCATAAGGCCATGAATCCAAGCTCTGAGGTTGAAAAATGAACGGCAACACCTCTTGTCCTGTGTATTGTGATAACGCTTCTATGTTGATGTTTTGAATCCTTTTCGGCGTCGTGTTTTCTAGCCCAAGTTCCTGACTTAATGGATTCACTGAACGAGTGTACAATCGCCCAGACATCTGGATAGGTAGCGTGATCTTTCCTATTTGTGGTAGCTCCCTTCTGTCATTACTCGCTGCAACGAATCCAAGATCGATCAAAAGCTGTTTTCTTCCATCTTGAGTTTGAACCTCGCCCAGCATGTAAATCACATATCCCACCGTTCCTTGATTGATTTGATTGTCCAGCAAGAGAATTAAACCACTCGGTTTCACTAATTCGACGTCAGCTTTCAAGCCATTTAAGGTCGAAAGGGGCACCGACTGCTGAGTTCCAACGCTTGCCTCTCGCCATTCAGTGAGCACTGTATCTAGAGGCTTAGGAGGTTGCATTGCTCTTTGCGATAGCTGCTGCTCATAACGTAGTTTCTCGTTACCTCTATCTAACTGCCATAAACCCAACTTGATTAAAATGCCGACTGAAACCAAAGTTAAAGCAACCGCAAACCAAAAACCTTTACTGCGGAACTTTCGCTCATCATGATTCAAACGGTTTGGAGTTATCACTATGGCGTCACCTACCTTTATCCTGTTATTCAAAGTTGTGTTGGTTGCCCTGCTGTTTTTCATCGCATTCAACCTAATGAAAGGGCTCATCCAAATCGCCTCGAGCAAACACAATGGCAAAAAGCTGAGTCACTTCTTGGGGCGTCGAGTCATGTGGTCAGCCATTGTTGTGCTACTGTTATTGCTTGCTTTAGGGTCAGGAGTAATAGCTCCTAACCCTCGTCCCTATTAAGCCCTTTAGCTCTGTCGCTTCGCTAAAGCACGTATACAAACACGAATAACCCTAACCAAACCACATCAACAAAGTGCCAGTACCAACTGCCGGCTTGGAATGCAAAATGGTCTTTGGGTGTAAAATGATCTTTGGCAACCCTAGCTAACAAGACGATTAAAAAGATCGTCCCTAAGCAGACATGTAAACCATGGAAACCCGTCAGTAAGAAGAAGGTGTTGCCATAGATTCCCGATTGAAGAGTAAGGCCCATATCTTGATAAGCATGGATATACTCTTCAACTTGGAAAAATAGGAAGAACCCAGCCAGAACGATGGTGATCTCTAACCAAACGATTAATGCCATGCGCTTGTTTTGTTCGAGGCTTAGATGGGCCATATGCAGCGTGATGGATGAAAGCAATAGGATAATGGTGTTTTTGAGTGGAATTCCTTGCCATGGCATAGCTTGTGTTGTTACGCCATCCGGTGTCGTAGTCAGCGGCCACATTGATTGGAACATTGGCCACAATACTTCATGAGTCATTTCATTGTTGCCCGCCCCGCCAATCCATGGGACAGAAATCATACGAGCGTAGAACAGCGCGCCAAAGAAAGCACCGAAGAACATGATTTCAGAAAAGATGAACCAACTCATGCCTTGCCTGAAAGAGCGGGATATTTGCTCAGAATAGAGGCCGCTCAAGGATTCTGTAATCACGTTGCTAAACCAACCCGCAAGCATGTAAAGCAACACCGCAAACCCGACGAACAACACAGCCTTACCGAACACACCGCCAGCGGCATCAGTGCCCATGTTTTGCACGGTTAACCCTGCTCCAACCGCAACAAGAAATAGCGCAACGGCACCGACTAATGGCCAATGGCTTTGATGTGGAACGAAATAAACTTCCTTTTTAGAACTCATCGCTCAACTCCTTTTGTTGATTCTGGTTCCTAGTTACTCGCGATTACATTAGGCTCGGCACTACTTGATTCCCCGACCACCTCATTCGTAATGTTAAATAGCGTATAAGAGAGCGTCAGTGTGTGAATCGATTCTGGAATATCTGGCTCTATGTAAAATATCAAACCCATTTCAGCGCTTTTATGCCCCTCTAATGGCTGCTGGTTAAAGCAGAAGCATTCCATCTTATTAAAGTAAGTCGCCCCCATCCCTGGAGATACTGAAGGCACAGCCTGCCCCACTAGAGAGTTTCCTGATAAATTTTTGGCGATGTAATTCGTTTGAATTACCTCACCGGGGTGAACCTCTAACACACGATCTTCAGGAACGAACTGCCAGGGCATATCAGGTTTGATGTGCGACATAAACTCCACACGAACTGTGCGAGAATAATCTGGCTGCATCCCACGTGGCTGTACCGCAGACACGGTATTAGTTTTGCCGTTGATTCCCAAAGCCTCGCACATCACATCGTAGAGTGGCACCAAAGCAAAACCGAAGCCAAACATCGCTACCACACTCAATACCAAGTAACCCGTTAGCTTTTTAGTTGATCGCTTCTTGGTTGACCGCTTTGGTTGGTTTTTATCTAGTTCGCTTTGCTTATCACTCATAGCCCATCTCCCTAATCGACTTTAGGCGGATGAGTAAAAGTATGATGAGGCGCAGGGCTTGGTACCGTCCACTCTAACCCTTCAGCACGTTCCCATGGCTTGCTTGGTGCTAGCTCGCCGCCTTTCACACACTTGATAACTAGCCACAAGAAGATGAGTTGCGATAAACCAAAGGCGAAGCCCCCTATCGACACCACTTGGTTAACGTCAGCGAACTGGATAGCGTAGTCTGGAATACGACGTGGCATCCCCGCTAAACCTAGGAAATGCATAGGGAAGAAAAGAACATTCACTGAGATTACTGACGTCCAGAAATGCCATAGACTGAGCTTGTGGTCGTACATATGACCAGTCCATTTAGGTAACCAATAATAAGCGGCGGCCATTATCGAGAACACGGCACCAGTCACCAGAACGTAGTGGAAGTGAGCCACTACAAAATAGGTGTCGTGGTATTGGAAATCTGCAGGAACAATGGCGAGCATCAATCCAGACAAGCCACCTATCGTGAACAGAACGATAAAGGCAATGGTGAACAGCATTGGGGTTTCGAAAGTCAATGCGCCTCGCCACATGGTTGCGACCCAGTTAAAGACTTTCACGCCTGTCGGCACAGCAATCAACATGGTGCAATACATGAAGAACAGCTCTGCAAAGACGGGCATCCCCGTGGTGAACATATGGTGTGCCCAAACTAAGAAGGACAAGATTGCGATACTACAGGTCGCGTACACCATTGAGTGATAACCGAACAAACGCTTGCCACTAAATGCAGGGATAATTGCTGAAACAATACCAAAGGATGGCAAAATCATGATGTAAACTTCAGGGTGCCCAAAGAACCAAAATATGTGCTGGAACATGACGGGGTCACCGCCACCGGCCGCATCGAAGAAGCTCGTCCCAAAGTATTTGTCGGTCAACACCATGGTCACGGCCCCTGCGAGAACTGGCATTACGGCTATCAGCAAGAAAGCGGTAATTAACCAAGTCCAAACAAACATTGGCAATTTAAACCAAGTCATACCCGGAGCTCTCATGTTCACGATAGTCACGATAACGTTGATCGCGCCCATGATTGAGCTAATACCCATGATGTGAACAGAGAATACAAACAAAGCTGTGCTATCTGGGCCATACGTCGTTGAGAGCGGTGCGTAGAATGTCCAACCAAAGCTAGGACCGCCCCCTTCAGTAAACAAAGATCCAATCAAGATTAGGAAGGCGAAAGGTAGAATCCAGAAACTGAGGTTGTTCATTCGAGGTAACGCCATATCTGGAGCGCCGATCATCATAGGGATCATCCAGTTGGCGAGCCCTGTGAATGCAGGCATTACCGCGCCAAATACCATGATCAAGCCATGGACTGTGGTCATCTGGTTGAAGAAATCAGGCTCAACAAGCTGCAGACCCGGTTGGAATAGCTCCGCACGGATCACCATCGCCATCGCACCGCCAGTTAGGAACATGGCGAAACTGAACCACAGATATAGCGTACCTATGTCTTTATGATTGGTTGAATACAGCCAACGCGCCCATCCTTTAGGAGCGGCATGGGAATCGTGATCGTCCGAAGGTAAGTCATGGCTGTCTAAGGTACCATCTAAAGTATGACTTAGAGCCTGGTCTTCTGCAGGCGCCGATTTCACCGGCTTTTCGATTGGTGAACTCATAGCTGCTCCTTAGCATCACTTTGTGCTTCATCCGCAGAGCCTTCCGCTCCACCCGACTGTTTAACCTTATAGGCATTAACATCTGAAGCTTGAACCACATCGCCAGTGTCATTCCCCAAAGCATTTCGTTGGTAGGTCACGACTGCTGCAATCTCTTTCTCAGTCAACTGATTGTCGAAGGCTTGCATTGCCGTGCCTCCTCGACCGTAAACAATAGTGTCGATATGAACATCTACATCTCCAAGAGCAACTGGGCTACCTTTGATAGCAGGAAACGCTCCGGGTATACCTTCACCGTTTGCTTGATGACATACGGCACATCGAGTTTTGTATACCTCTTCACCTATGGTGTTCAACTCTTCCAAAGAAAGTGACGCGTCTAACGCATCTTGAGCCGCTTGTTGTGCGGCAATCGTTAGCTCTTTCTGTTCTGCTAACCATGCGTCAAACTCATCTTCTGCCATGGCATGCACTACTATCGGCATGAAGCCGTGAGCACGACCACAAAGCTCTGCACACTGTCCTCGGTAAACGCCTGGTTCATCAATTTTTGTCCAAGCTTCGTTAATGAAACCCGGAATGGTATCTTTTTTAACGGCAAAGGCCGGAACCCACCAAGAGTGAATCACATCATCTGAAGTCATCAAGAAGCGAACTTTTCGATCGACAGGAAGGACGAGTGGTTTATCAACCTCTAGCAAGTAATGAGCGCCTTTCACTTCAATGCCTTCGATTTCTTTATCACTGGTTGCCAGCAAGCTGAAGAATTCAACATCTTCGCCAAAATAACTGTAATGCCATTTCCATTGTGAGCCAGTAATTTTAACTGTGAGTTCAGATTGGGAGGTGTCTTCCATCGCTATCAAGGTTTTAGTAGCGGGAATCGCCATTGCGATGAGAATAATAATAGGAATGATGGTCCAGAGGATTTCAACTTTGGTACTTTCATGAAAGTGAGCGGCCACCGCGCCCTTCGACTTTCGATGCCTCAGAATCGAATAAAACATAACACCGAACACAACGAAGGCGATTGCACAGCAGATGTAGAAGATCAACATGTGAAGTTCATACACTTGACCACTGATCTCTGTTACACCTTGTGTCATGTTATATTCGCTACTCGCATTCACCCACGGCGAAATCGACAGCACAACAAAACTGTTCAAAAGCCACGCTAGCCTAACCAGTAATCTTTTCAAAAGATCTCTCCTTATCCTTCCTAATTGGATACATGCGACCTAAATGTCGTTGCGAACCCAACAGCACTCATTGCTGTACCGGCTTCGCATGAAAAGGCTGAATCTCAATCTACTACTCTCGTGAGCACAGCCTATAACGGGCTGCTAGAACCTCTTAACTTACCGACTTATACGTCTATCAAAGTCTGGAGGTTTCAACGAAAGATTCAAAAACGGCGAAATTGTTCAATTTTGTTATATTTATGTAAAAGGCTAGTTAGTGATATCCAATTGTTCAAGGTAAGTTTACTTACAAAATAGTCAATTATTTAGAATGGCTTAGCCCACTTGTCTTTGTCGTTGGAATTTATTTTTAATCGAGTTTTACGATTGCTTTCATGGAAATGATAATCAATATCACTTAAATTAATCCCAACAGTAAGTCATACCGACATAAAAAGGTTCAGTGATTATGCAAGATGCTATGAATTGGTTAGCGAGAGACCCAGATCCAAGAACTCGTGAAGAGCTACAACACCTCATCGATGAGGGGGTGCATGACGAATTAGAAGACCGCTTTACGCAGCGATTAGAATTCGGAACAGCGGGTCTTCGAGGTAAAGTAGGATGTGGCCCAAACAGAATGAACCGCTTAGTCATTCAAGAAACCGCGACTGGGCTTGGTCACTATCTAATTGAACATGTAGCAAACGCGACCATGAGAGGTGTCGTTGTGGGCTATGATGGCCGATTAGATTCAAAGCAATTCGCGATTGATACCGCTTCAGTACTGACGGCTTTAGGCATCAAGGTTTATCTAACATCGAATGTAGCTGCGACCCCTATCGTTGCTTTTGGTATCGAGCATTTCAACGCAGCAGCGGCCGTTGTGGTGACTGCTAGCCACAACCCACCTGAATATAACGGCTTCAAGGTATACTGGGAAAATGGCGCACAAATTATACCGCCTCATGATGCAGGTATTGCCGCTGAAATTGACTCCGCAGCGACTAAGCCAATCCCTTTGATGAGCCTCAGTGATGCAGAAACGCAAGGCAAGTTAGTGTGGCTCACCGAGGGTTACTATCAAACCTACCGCGCTGCGATCAACAAAAGCCCATTTGTAAAGAACGATATAGAGTCTGCTAATACCACCATCGCTTATACAGCAATGCATGGGGTGGGCGCGCAGATGGCAGAAGATCTTCTGCACGACTCGGGTTTCCATAAGGTATTCAGCGTTGCAGAGCAAAGAGAACCTGATGGCCACTTCCCAACGGTGAATTTCCCTAACCCAGAAGAAAAAGGGGCAATGGATCTTGTGGTTAATCTAGCAAAAAGCGTCGATGCAGATATTGCTTGTGCTAATGACCCTGATGCGGACCGATTTGCGGTTGCAGTAAGAACAGATGACGGCTCATACAAAATGCTGACTGGCGATCAGGTCGGTGTGCTATTCGCGCATTACTTGTTATCAAAACCTCACACCAAAAATCAATTGGTGGGTAACAGTATCGTATCGTCTACCCTGCTTGAGAAAGTCGCTAACTCTCACGACGCTACCTACTTCCAAACTCTGACCGGGTTTAAATGGTTAGCTAACATTGGCATGCATTTGGAAGATGAACAGAACGAATTCCTATTCGCCTATGAAGAGGCGCTAGGTTATACAATTGGAACTCAAGTCCGCGATAAAGATGGTTTGTCAGCCATTGTCGTTTTCGCACAACTGGTCGAGGAGCTAAAATCTCAAGGTCGAACAGTGTGGGATCTTCTGGCTCAGATTTCCTTTGAACATGGTGTTCATACCAATGCGCAGCGTAGTATCGCGCTGGACCCAGATTCACCTTCAATTGGCTCTAAGCTTCGCGCAGCACAACCAAAAACAATCAATGGCATTGCGATATCTGTGATTGAAGATCTTCACTCTTCGCTACGCTTCATTACTGGTGGTGCAACAGAGGAGATAAACCTCCCTGCGAGTGACGTACTCATCTATCATCTCGAAGATGGTTCTCGCATTATCGTCCGCCCATCGGGCACAGAGCCAAAGGTTAAGGTTTATTACGAAACCGTGACAAAATTTGAGGGGACAGAAACCTATGACGACACTCGTCAGCGAGGTGAAGAATATATGGATAAGCTCATCGAACAACACCAGAAAGAGCTGAACTCTTAACGGATTAACGCATTAAGAATGCATCAGTTAAATTAAAAATGGACGCTCTAAGCGTCCATTTTTCTTTAAACATCTGGTTGCGGATAATCGCGTTTGGTTGTTACTTATGAAGTGAAGAAAGAAGACAGCATCCAAACCGCTAACACAACAAATACGCCACCCATCACTTTCTGTTGATAGGTACGAAACTTAGCATTTTCTACCAGTGACTTACCGATGGTACCTACCAGAGCTACAAGCAAGAAGTTGAACGTTAAGCCTAACACATTCAGTAATAAGCCTAGCACCAACATCTGCTCGCCCGATGTAGCCTCAATATTTGTCGACACAAACTGAGGTAAAAACATCACAAAAAACACTAGAGCTTTAGGATTAAGCAGGTTACTGATCAGCGCTCTTTGGTAGTAAGCCTTTGCGGCAAAATTATCAGTCAGTTCAGGTGCGTTGCCCTGCTCTGTTCGCAGGCAGTCCCACCCCATTTTTAGCAAGTATGTACCACCTAATAGGTGGAGAGCATTCAAAGCAACAGGGCTCATTGCGATTAATGCAGATACACCCATCGCCGCTAAAACAGTAAGAATGATCCCTGAAGTCGCGTTACCTAAGCTCGCAAAGACACCAACCTTGCGACCATAACTCATGCTTGAGCTAGCAATCAGCAACATATCAGGACCAGGTAAAAGAAGAAGAGCGACGACGGCAGTCAAGTAAACAGGCAGAATGGTTAAATCGATCATGAGGTTCAGCATTGATAAAAATGGAGGCGGATTTTATATCAATTACCAACACCCTTCCAGATGCAATCAGTTGTACCGCAGCCAAAATATCGAATTAAAAACCAACATCATAAAATCAGACCAAATTATTAACTAAATCGATAACAATAATTAACTCGCGACCCACTCGATCTCTATCAATGTCGTCTCACCATACTTAAGGCGGCCAAGGAAAATATCACCTTGGTGCACTTCTCCGACGCCTTTCGGGGTGCCCGTCATCACTACATCGCCATCTAGCAAAGTCGTGTAAGAAGAGAGCTCTTCGAGGATTGTTTGTGGGGAATATAGCATCTGCTCAACGTGTCCTTTCTGAACACGAACACAGTTAATAAACAGCTCTAGATTCAAGTCTTCGAGATCCAAACCTGTCGTGGGCACAAAGCGACTGAGAACGGCAGAACCGTCAAACGCTTTAGCGCGCTCCCAAGGCAAGCCTTTTGCTTTCAAGCTACTTTGCAACTCGCGCTTGGTCAGATCTAACCCTAAACCTACCGCTGAGTATTGACCGTTTTCAACGATGAAACAGATTTCGGCTTCATAGTGTAGGGCTTCTTGATGAAAAGAAGAGAGAGAAGAAGTTACGCTAGTAGAGGGCTTGTTGAACACCACCATAGCGTCTGGGATCGCGTTGTTAAGTTCTTCAATATGATCGACATAGTTACGCCCAACACACAGTACTTTCGTCGGTGTCGCTGTTCGTTTCGAATTCATTAACTGTTCCTGATCTACAACGCTGCTCATAGTTTATCCCTGAACTATTTTTGGAATGCAGAGTTTACCTCATCCCAAAGAGAGAATCTTCGACAAGCTGGCTACTGATCTCTAAATTCTGATCTTTAGCTCAATTCGCTCATTGGGAAATTTTCATAAGGAGATCGGGACATTCCGAAGTGGTCATTCAAAACGAAAAAAGCCCTCTCCAACCAAAAGGTTTGAGAGGGCTTAGCATGGTGTCTAGGACAGTATCCTAAAAGGTAAACCTAAGGAGTAAACACTATGCTAAATCAGTCTGCGACTTATAGGTAGTAACGAGCACCGATAGTCCACTTGTCATCAGTGTTACGACCGTTATCGTCATTTAGGTCGAACTGGTAACCAGTGTAGCCAACAAAGTTGCTAGTGAAGTTGTATTCAGCTTGTAGAGCTAGTTCTTCACGATCAGTTTGTGTTGCAGCGCCTTTAGTTGCTTCACCTTCAACTACTTCGTAGTTCACACTTAGGTTTAAGCTGTTTGCAAGAGCGTAAGCAGCAAGCAATTCATAAGCATTGCTTTCTTCAAGACCGATGTTCATGTTCTCGTTCCAAGCGTAAATACCTGCTAGGTATAAACCAGAACCGTATGAACCGTATGCTGCAGATACTAGGTGAGATTCAGCTGTCTTAGAAACACCAGAATCCGTGAAGTCACCAGTGTTGAATGCGTAGCCTAATTTAACGCCGGCAATCGAGTAACCAAGAGTTGCTTGAATACGGTCGCCGTAAGAAACTGATGTACGATCGATGGTTACTCCACCATTGCTGTCTACGCTTTCAGTATCTGTCGTTACATCGTTGTCACCTTGCCAACCTAGACCAAAGCTAAACTCACCAGCTTCACCTAGCTCGAACGCATTGCGGTAGCTAAGCATTTTGTCTGCACGACCAGTACCAAGAGCACCGTGGTTGTCGTATAAGAAGTCATTCGCAAACGCGATTGGCATATCTGTCGCTGCCGCTACATCGTAGTATGGAGACCATTGCGTACCAGCAACTGCACGACCAAACTCGTCGTGAGTTAGACCAACGTAACCTAGACGAGTTGTAAATGTCTCATCACCACCATCTAGGTAGTTAAGTGCCCATTCGCCTTTAGCGTCAGCTGTGAAGCCGTTGCCTAATTCTTGAGTAGCGTTAAAGTTGATACGTGGAGAGTTAGTACCAACATCAGTCTCGCCTTCCTCTGAACCATTAACGTTCACTGAAACGTGGCCGCCAACTGAGAATGTTGTGCCGTCTTCGTTGTAAAGTTCTACTGCAACTGCCTGTGTACCAAATACTGCACCAGAAATCGCTAGCGCTAAAAGTTTCTTATTCATTGTCATATCCATTTGTAACTGGGTGAGTTATTCACTAACAACCTCGTGCTTACGGAGAAGTTGTTACCTGCATTTAACAAGTAGGCAAACACTAATCGATGAATGACAAAAAAGTTGCATTAAAATATATAAAATAAAGAAAGCAATGCTATAAAAAACAAAAAATCGTTTTAAAACAATACTTTAACTTAGGGTAAATAAATCCTCATTGTTATTTATTTACAAAAAGTGAAACTTATTTTTGCTTTTTAAATCACTAAAAAAGCATTAAAAATCAAAGCACCAAAACTACTCATCAGACCAATACATCACACCACCTCAAAGGCGAAATATTTTGTAACATCTAGAATCCAGCCGAAATATTTAGCTTCTTGAACTAATTTCGACTTTAGAGTCCGGGCAGCTACTCCGTTAGCTAATTTGGTCTTTTCGAATACAAAAAAAGGGCAACTAATCAGAGATCAGTTGCCCTTTATCACGCGTTATTTCACTCTTATTTGAAACATACCTCAGCCCAACGAGCTAAACCCGCCGTTACGGAACCAAAATAGTTGCCACTCACAATAGGCACATTCGGTACGGCTTGTTGAACCGCTTCACGAAGGATAGGCGAACGTGCCGAGCCCCCTGTCATATAGATAACATCTGGCTTTTTCTCACCTTGTTGAATGGCCTCTTTAACCAACTCAATCATCTTAGACTTTGGCGTATCGATAGCATCGACCATCTGTTCAACTGAGATATCGACTTCGATCAACTCGGAGGCAACATTCATCGCTGCGCGATACTCAGAAGACTCCGCCAACGCGATCTTAGCTTCTTCGGCTCTACGTACGATGCCGTAACCCAAGGTATCGTGATAAACCTTAAGTAAACGGTCTAGCTTCTGTGGTTCAGCAGCTTCTTTACGAAGTAACTTCAGTGCTGCAAGGTTTTCGCGAGAATAAAAATTCTTTTGAGCTTCTACATTGTTGATGGCTATTGGATTCCAGAATTGGGTCAATGGCATATCAATACCGGAAATGGCTTTACTGCTCATACCAAAAGGTGACATCAGTTGTTTGAAAGCGAGGTAAATATCTAAATCATTCCCCCCAACCCTTTGACCACTGTGTGCCAATAAGCTCTGGCTACGGTCCGCTTTCCCAGACCAACTCGGGCCCATTTCCAATAAAGAACAGTCGGTCGTACCACCACCAATATCAACCACTAATACTGTTTGGTTTTCGGTCAAAGTGCTTTCATAGTCTAAGCCAGCAGCTACGGGTTCAAATTGAAATGCAATATCCAGGAAGCCTGCACGCTTCGCGGCGCGAGATAAGATAGCTTCAGCTTGTCTGTTTGCTTCTTCACCACCGCGACCGTGGAAGTTAATTGGTCGACCAATAACCGCTTGTTTGATTTGTTCTTGAGTAGTGAGCTCAGCTTGCTGCTTGATGTTCGCCATCATGGCGCATACTAGATCTTCAAAGAAGCTGACCTGAACGTCATGTAGCCCGCTTGCGCCAAGGAAAGACTTAGGAGACTTAACATAGTAGACATCACGCGGGTCTTCTAAGTAGAGATCCAACGCTGCCTGACCAAATGCCATGTCTTCTGGCACAAGGTCGATACTCTCTTCGCGGTTGTAGGCAATTGCACGTCGTAGCACTTGCTCACCGACAGCATCGCTCGGCTTGATGTTCAGGTGGCGAAATAGATGTTCAGATACACTCTCACGAGTAGGAGCAAATACGGTTGAGGGAATATAGTGGTTGCTACCTTCTAACGGTAACAAGCTTGGTTCTCCATTGACCATTGCAGCCACAGAACAGTTTGCTGTTCCATAATCAAATCCAATAAACATAATATCCCCCAGTCAACAAAAGGGGCGAGATGCTACATGAAAAGCCTTTAAATTACGAGGTCATTTGGTGTTTTACTAAGTCAAATTTTAGTGAGTTGGCTCTTAAAACAGAAACAAGTATGTTACATTTCAGCCCAAACCAATCAAGGGTCCGAAAGATGAAAACACCTTGCCGAGCGGCTTGTAAAAATAATGGTGGCATGTGCAGTGGCTGCTTTAGAACAATGGACGAGATTATAGGCTGGAAAGGCCTATCTGAAAATGAAAGAGAGTCGGTGATGGACAACCTAAGTGGTGCGAGTTCCACACATCAATGTCCGCAATGTAATGAGCCAGCTCAATGCGATATCAGTGCCGGTAAAGAGACCTGTTGGTGCTTTGAGCTAGAGAAAAGAGACACGAGCTCTGTACCCAAGTTTGGAGTATGTATGTGTCGTAAATGCTTGTCTGAATTGCCAATTCAGTAGCCTGCCGTATGGAAAGATATAAAATCTGAAGCGAGATAAACTCATCTCGCTTCAGGGTCTTAATGTTAAGTAAGTATTTACTTCGCCGGTGAAACCTATTTACTTAGACTTCAATACCAACGCTGGCTGGGAGAATTCCACCCCACCCCAACCGTGAATCATAAAGTTACGGATGTTTTGGTGATCAGTATTCTCTGGGAAACCTAGTACATCATTGCGGTAGTATTGACCAAAACACGCGAGTGTTTGCTCTGCTGAAAGCCCTTGATCTTGGCCGAACGCAAAAATTTTACACGAACCGTTGTTCTGTCCAGCCTCATTCACGACATCCCCGTTGCGAAATTCACATTCACAAAAGTCATAATGTGCTTCAATCACCTGCATCGTATCTTCAAACTGCACATTCTCTGGGGACTCAGACAGGGTGTTTAACAAGATTTCTAGTTCCATTTACCATTTCTCCATTGAGTAAATTATTGATAGCAGTGTAACGTGTTTTTCGACAAGAGTAAGCCAATGTTTGAGTAACAACCCGTTTCTAGTTTTCATCCCGCCAACCTCATTTCCTTAATGAAAGTAATGACATAGCTTTATTAGGACGTTATATTATTTCAACAGACAGTTAACATTGTTCATCGATAAATATGCATAAAGATAAAAACGTAGAACTGTTTAGATACCTGAAACCAGGTACAAAAGCAGCAGGTGTATTAGAGTTTGGCCCCGACGACTCAATTCAGATCAGTACTCTATATATTGGGCACAAAGAAGAGCAGTACCTTATCCTGGAACTGTCACAAAAAGCGACCGAGGCACTGACGTTAAGAAAGCTCATCAACGTCGATATCATCGTTCGAGCGATTACAGACACAGAACTTGGGCACATCGTCGCCTTCAAAACCAATGTACTGGCTCATATCACCTCCCCTGCGCATCTTCTATTTCTTCGTCCGCCAACGAGCTTTGCAACAAAACCAATCCGCGAACACGAAAGATACAAAGTGCGCCTCAACTGCGAAGTTACCTTTGACACCTTGACGCTAAACGCTGTGTTAGTCGATTTCTCTGTTTCCGGCTGTGGTATCTACATTACACAACAATCCGATATTGATGTGGGATGGAAGGTAAAGGTGGATTCAATATTGAGTGAGCACTTAGATAGTGAATTGGTTTACAAAGTCGTGAGTAAGAAAAGACAGGGCCAAGGTTGGGTACTAGGAATTCAATTCCCTGAACACCTAGACATGAGTGATGAGCTTAAAACATTACTGTTAGAACAAGCTTTCGTTGCTGGCTTTGTATAGTTGTTCTCGGATGTTCAGAATGCAGAGCTCGACACCGCTCGGTGTGGCACAATCTTGCATTCAAAGAGTTAAAGAAAAACTAGAGTCTGTTTTGATCCCAGTATGATTTTTTGAAATGAACAAAAGCTTGATGCAACGACTCTTCTTTAATCGGTTTAACAATCACATAGTTGGCACCTGCAGCCATAAAACTATCCCTTGTCGATTCTTGAGCATCTGCAGTACACGCATAAATCGGGGCTAATACACCGATTTCCTCTCGCAACTGTTGTGTCGTTTCAACGCCGCCAAGGTTAGGAAGTTGATTATCCATTAGAATGAGGTCATAAGTGTTTGCTTTTGCGAGCTCTATGGCCTCCAGACCATCTTTCGCCCAGGTCACCACCATGCCATATTTTTTACAAAAAGCCTGTGCGATGAAAGCATTGGTGTGGTTATCTTCCACCAGCAACACCTTCAAAGAGCGATCGAATAGCGCCTCAGGTTCAATACCTGTTTGCTGCTTAACATCAATTAGCGGCTTAGAGTGCAGTTCAACTGGGATTTCGATGATGAATTCCGAGCCTTGATCTTTAGCACTGCGAACCTGAATATCGCCTTCCAGCATGTCGACCAAGTTTTTAACAATGGTTAACCCTAACCCAGTCCCGCCGTACTCCCGTGTTGTCGTTTCTTCGGCTTGGACAAAGGGTTCAAAAACGGCATCAATTTTACTCCCATCAATACCAATGCCGGTGTCTTTCACGCGAACGATCAAGCTGGCTTTATTCGTATTGAAGATACTTTCAAGTTCGAAGCTAACGGAGATACCACCTTGATGCGTAAACTTAAGGGCGTTACTCAACAAATTAAACATAATTTGGTTCAAACGCACTTGGTCGGTATTGATTTCAATGTCATCAACAAGGTGATTAACGATAGAAAACGTGACCGATTTATCCTCACAAAGGGGGCGATAAATACTGTCTAAAGTGTTAATCAACTCCCCTAAGCGGAAGTCTTTCTTCTGAATATTAAACTGCCCCTGCTCGATCTTTGAAAAGTCCAAGATATCGTTCAACACCGCTAGCAGGTGCTCCGCACTGTTACAAAGTACATCAACTTGCTCTCGGTTATCTTCACTGTGCACAGAACGCTTGAGCAGTTGAGAAACGCCTAATATACCGTTAAGTGGTGTACGAATTTCGTGGCTCATCTTTGCTAAGAAATCAGCACGAACGTTCGCAAGATGCTCTGCCTCTTCTCTGGCACGATCGGCTTGTCTCTCCGCTTCAACCAACTTGGTTATGTCTTGTCCTTGTACTACGACGCCTGTGATGCCATGTTCAACCCGAATCGCCGACATATTCCAACGGAACACCTTTTCGCCAATCGGTACGTTAATACCCGTCAACTTGGCCCCTTGAACCACCATTTGTATGTTTGGCAGCATGCGGTGTTCGAACTCATGTGCGACGGCACCATAATTATCATCTTCATCAAACAGCGCCATACGCGCTGCTGGATTCATTTGAATCAAGTCTCCTTTTTCAGACCAAACCAAAATGGGAGAATGAGCAAAGTTAAACAGGTCTTGGAATTTTTGGTTTTGTTCAGATAGACGTTCAAAGGTATCCTCAAGCGTACAGCCTATGTGGTGAAACTCGAAAATATTAGAGCCATCAAATTTGTTGTACTCTTCGCTATCACTGGCTGAGCGAGTGAAGTCCATGAGCTTATCAAGTTCAGCAGAAACTCTTCTCTGAATCCAAGAACGGGCAAAGAAAGACATGAAAACGATCACAACAATGACAACGATGATCGCACGCTCATAGTTTTCTTCTAAGGCGATGAAGTTACTGTTCTTTTGAACGGCACGAATGACAAGAGGCGTTTCTACCGCGTTGATTTTAATCGTGGTGATAGTGACAAAATGACGAGGTAATTGCTCGTAGATTCTGTAATTGAGGATGTCTGTTATCGAGTAACTTTCATCACCACTGAAGGTTGAAGTGACAGGCGTACCGTGCGCTTCAATCACGATATTTTCGCAGTTACTGCCCTGCTGGATAGACTCTGCGAGAGAAAAATTATTATCAAGGACAATGGCAATATACAGCTGTCCGAGTACTTCGCCCGTTTTACTGTCAACAATAGGAGTACGACGAGCTAGCAAGTGACGCTTACCTATATCCGTCATCAGTTGAATAAAGTGCCAATTGCTACTGAACGAAACCTCTTCAGAAATATGCTTCAGGCTTTTGTCATCCAAGCCATAAAACTGACCGTTACCGTCCTCCCACGCTAAGCCGTCATGAGTAGAGACAAAGCGAAGATCTGGCGCATGTTCCGGTTCACGCTGGTCGACACCAAAGAAAAAGTAGCTAAGTACCTCTTCGTCATTGGTCTTAAAATACTCACGTAGCGTATCACTGTGCGAGCTACTATCCTGGTGAATTTGCAACACAGACAAACGGTAATCAAACATATTCTGGATCAAGCTAGAAGTTTGCTTAACCGTTCTATTGGTCTCTTGTTTTACAATACTACTACTGGTCTCGTAGTTATGAATAAGCACGCCAAGCGCCATCACCCCGATCACTAAAATAATGATACGTGTAATTAATTTGGCTAGGGTGTTCCTTGGAGTATTGGCGTAGCTTTTCTTCATTATTGACCTGAGTATCTAAATGCTCGCTGTTTGAGTTCAGAAATACGTTCTGGTGAGTCTTCCTTGGTCACCACTTCAAAATCACCTGAGTAAACTGTAGGAACTTTTTGCCCTGCAAGGTCCCACTTAATCGCCTCTGCCATTGCAATGCCTGTGTCATCGTTCATACGCATAACCGTCACATCAAGGTCACCTCTAGCAATGGCTTCAAGCTCAGCAGATCCGCCGCCCCAACCATTCACTAGGATATCTCGACCAGACTCACGAATGGCATCTGCAGCGCCGAGAGCGACATCAGTTGCACAGGCATAAATAAAGTCTAGGTCTTTATCGTTCTCAATGCTGATTTTAGCGGCTTGATAACCACTCTCTTTATCTGACTTGGTGTAAAACGACGACTTTAACGCAAAGTTTGTATCGCTATTCACATCATGGATAAACGTATCACCTCGCGCATCGCTGATATAGCCTTCTGAGCGGTAGAGAACCGAGTATTTGCTTCCTGGCTTGCTCGCAGTTTTAAAGTAATCCGCTAACTTCAAACTGCCGGTAGCATGGTCAAAACCCACATACATAAACGGTTGTCTGTCAGCCCATGCACGAACAGGTGTCGTAATGTTCTGTAGAATCAACTTAGTCTCTGTTGAGGTCAATACATGTTCGATAAACTTGCGGTGACGCGTGGTATCCAGTGTGAAGATTAAGTAATCCGTCTTGTTTTCAATGGCTTCTTGCAACGAGATGCTCTGCTGAGTGAGATCCGCATTCACTCGCGTAAACACTTGGTTAATCTGGTAGTTTATTCTCAACTTGTCGAGTCGCTTTTCAAAGGCTTGAATATTACGAACCCAGTAATCAGAGATCTGTTGCCCAGGATAAACGACGGAAATAGTGATGGGCTCGTCTTGCGCTTTCGCGAGCGGGACTGGGTGTTTTTTTACGGCCTCGACCATCTTATCGGTTAAGGTTTTTTGTTCTGGGAAGTTAGAAAGATATTCTTGGTACTCCCAATATCCATTAAGGACATGAGTACCATGGGAGAGAGCGGACGCAGAAAATACGGCAAGTCCAAACAACATCAGTAAACGTTTCATATTTTTCTCGTTTTATATGAGCTACTTTGGCTCATTTTTTAACCTAGCATGACACCACCTCTTTGGATGGCTGAAAGATATTATGTAGGACAACGAGGATAAATGATAGCGGCTAAAACTAATTAGAATGACATTCTAAATGACTAATGTGTCAAATGAGATTAATGATTGGAAGATTAGAACATCAAGCGCGTAGATACACATCATTGATTTTATATTTTCAATCTAAAAATCAGACATTTAGTGAAATTTAGCGTCGAGCTTTCACTTATTAAGATTTAATCAATAACGACAATTTTAGGTATGAATTATGAGACTTCGTTATATTGAATACTGCCATCTTGCCACTCAATCATCAGCTTGAGTGATACCAAACTTTCTTTACGCAGTTTGGGTAATTGTTTGATCGCGTATTCAGTTTTTAGTGCCTCACTTTTTGACTGTACGTTCATACTCCAAACTAGCTTTAGCGGCCCCTTACCTTTTAGGGCTTTAGCTCCTTTACCAGTTTGATGCTGTTCGAATCGGCGTTGTAGATTATTAGTGACACCACAATACAAAGCGTTATGACGATTGCGGATCAGGTACACCACCCAATCCGCGTTTTTTTCAGATTCAGACATTTATAGCAGAGATTCAACCAGAGCTTTCAACTCGGCGACTTCAGCTCTTAGACTTGCGACTTCAGACTCTAGCTCTTCCAGCTTCTCATTCGATGCAGCCGGTACAGCAACACTTGCAGGCGCCGTCGCAAACGCTTCTACATCTACTTCACCACTCAGTAAATGCTGGTAACGTGACTCACGCTTGCCAGCTTCACGAGGCAATTTAACCACAAGAGCGCCAGCTTCACGTGTCGCTAGTTTCTCAAGTGTTGCTTCCACCTCTTTCACATCACTGAAGTTCGCCAAACGCCCCGTTCGTGTGCGTAATTCGCCCGGGGTCTGTGCACCACGCAATAACATGCAGCAGATGATAGCGCGTTCTTGTTCTGTAAATTGCAGGTCACCAAACTCGGTATTGCAGAAACGATGCTGATATTTATTCACACGGCTATTGAAGCTGCTTTCGTCACTCACCATGCGACGGGCAATCAAACCGTCAACGGCATCTAATACTTCTGATTCAGACAGCGAGAGAACAGGTTCACGGTTACTTTTCTGGTTACAAGCCGTAGTTAAGCTGTTTAATGTCAGCGGGTAGTGATCAGGAGTCGTGACTTCTTTCTCGATCAAACAGCCAATGATTCTCGCTTCAATTGGGGAAAGTACTGTGTTCATCGTTATTCCTTTTTATTATTTTGGTGATTTCGTCTCAGCGCCTATTTATGCAACGTTTAGTGCTCAGATAAAATTGGTACTCGCTTCTTTCTACCCTGCTCATCAATCATTATGATCTTAGAACGGTTTAGCTCTATTTCCACGACTTCCAAATAAGTACGCTCTTTTACATACGCATCACGAAGCTTGTTTTGCTCTGCTGAAGATTCAGTCACTTTATCGCCCGAATCTTCGATTTCCAATTGTTGTTGATTCATTTCACATTTCGTATCAATGCAGTATCTACATGGGATACTAACTTGATCGGTAAGATAAAAACAATCACACATTGGCGAGAGTGACGAATAATTAAACAACCTTACTTTTGCTTTGATCTAAAGACTGTTACATCATCAATTGATGTGCTTTAATCAGAACCAGACAACGTATTTGACGAATAGGAAAAGGAATCTATGAGCAGCGTATTTGAAATTGTTAACCAAGCACGACGTAAGAACAAACTTAAGCGTGAACTTCTAGACAACGAAAAGAAAGTTCGTGACAACCGCAAGCGTGTTGACCTTCTTGATAACCTACTTGATTACATCAAGCCAGAGATGACTCACGACGAGATCCTAGGCATTATCAAAAACATGAAAGCTGACTACGAAGACCGTGTTGATGACCACATCATTAAGAGCGCAGAGATTTCTAAAGCGCGTCGCGACATCAGCCGCCGTATCCGTGAACTAACTGAAGAAGACAAGCAAATTCAAGGTAAGAAGTAATCTTATTAAATTGAATGAATTGTTAAGTAACCCACTCATTGTAGTGGGTTTTTTTGTACATAATTTCCAGTGTCTATACTTAAGCTTACGCATTTATTGAATCAAGTATCACTAGCCAACGTAAGCAATGGAGTCACCATATGTACTCAATCATTCTGATTACCTTAGCGCTATCAAGCACTCAACCCTATCCTGAAGAATTCGAAAGACTGTATACCGAAGAGACCGAAATCACTTACGATGATCTCGTGGTCGACGTTCATGGCTACAAG
The DNA here is from genome assembly GCF_013114525.1 of Vibrio sp. T3Y01. NCBI lineage: Bacteria > Pseudomonadati > Pseudomonadota > Gammaproteobacteria > Vibrionales > Vibrionaceae > Vibrio > Vibrio sp. T3Y01. The sequence continues at coordinate 105,897 of NZ_VTXJ01000010.1, forward strand.
GTTCCGACTCGCTCGGCCTTTCGAGGCTGGATGCTACTTAATCACGCAGAAGACAAAGTAAGAGAGATTGGACAGCAGCTCAAAGATGCTGGAATCACCCAAAGCATGCCTTTGCATCTGGTACTGCTACAAGGAACAGATTGGGCGATGAGCAACACCACCTTGTTTACGCTTCCGGATAAGAAAAACGTGCCGAATATGATCAATACATTGAAATATATTCAGCAATACATTGAACCTGAAATCGGTGTTGTTATACCTGTGTCCGGTGAACGAACCCAAATCTATAACCAACAAGCTGGCGGTGCACTACGAAGTAAACACTTAGAATTCTGCGCCTTGGACCTAGTCCCAGCGAATGACATTACTCGAGAACAACTGCACGTAAAACTCAAAAAAATTCATGCTGAGTTTGGGCAGAAAAATAACGTTGGTCTGGGTTTGTATTCTGGTGTTCGTTTCCATATTGATACTTGTGGTTTTAGACAATGGTAAAAATACACTTAAAAGTCAAAAAGACACATAAATTGCAAGTGTCTTTTTGACTACAAAAGAGAAAAACCTAAAGCTAAAACACTGATAATCAAGAATTTTAAGTCTTGGAACACTAATTGCTAATAGTTAAATATCAAAACAACTATTAGTAACTAGGAATTCAATATGAAGACGATGACTCAACGCTTTCAAACTCTACTTTCTGTATCTAACTTCAGCCTAGCAATCACCACCTTGCTGATGCTACTCAGCATAATTATCGCTTACCCAATGGCGGACCATTTCTCATTACCGATTCAGATCGTTGCGCATATCAGCACTATCATTGTGGCGGCTTTCGTCAAAATCAGTTATGTCGGTCGATGCCTTGCGCAATACAACCTTGGAATGGAAGTGCGTTAAATATCGGTAGATTCGTTCTAAAACTCAAAGCAAAAAAGCTCAACGACTTGTTGAGCCTCGAGTGAGATATCCATTAAACAATATCAAGACTGCTAAACAGATCATAGAGTTGGTGAGATTTATAAGGTTTAGGTAAATAAGCATTCATGCCCGCATCAAAACAATCTTTGATGTCTTCTTCTAACACACTTGCAGTTAAAGCAATAATGGGTAGTGGTGTCGCTTGTTGTTCAAGCTCCCACTGCCGGATTGCTCTGGTCGCTGTTATCCCATCCATGACTGGCATCATGCAATCCATCAACACGGCATCAAATTGCGCGCCCTGAGTGATAACATCAACCGCCTCTTGCCCATTACTAGTAATTAGATATTCATAACCAGCTTGTTCAAGAAAGAAGCTCGCTATCTTCTGATTCATTAAATTATCTTCGACAATCAAGATACGTCGATTCAGAGGACGTACTTCTTCTTTTTCTGATTTGGCTTCAGGTACCAGTTCTTCATTCGCATCAAGAGACAATAGACTATTCAGGAAACGTCGCCCCAAGAATGGCAGTGTATGAGTTGAATGAACGGACTCTGTAATCAGATTGGTTTTGAATAAGTGGTGCTGACAAACAATCACACGGTCTAAAGGGTATTGTGTTTTCAAAGCTGCTAAATCACTCTGCAACGAGTGATGTAAGGTATGGCAATACAGGACGAAGTCGCTCCCTTTGATCTCTTCATCTAACGACGATACAGAGCCGACCACCTTGGGTTTTATGTTGAGACGCTCACACTCTTTGACTAATTGATCGAGATAGTTAAAAGAGTTGGAAATGATCGTCGCACGATTTAAATTCTCAAAGCTTTGAACTTGCGTCTCGACTACATCGACATATAGACAAAACGTAAAGGTAGAGCCTTCACCTTTTACTGAACGCGCAGTGATGTATCCACCCATTAAGTCGACAAGCTGCCTACAGATTGCTAACCCAAGCCCTGTACCACCAAACTGACGCGTGATACTGCCATCCTCTTGGGTAAAAGGCTCAAAGATGGATTCTAGTTTCTCTGGTTCAATACCGATGCCCGTATCCGAAACACTGCACTCGAGCTTACCTCTGCCCATCGACATTGGCGTATAAGCGATGTCCGTAGTAATGGTACCGTTGGAGGTAAACTTGATAGCATTCGACAATAAATTCGTCAGCACCTGCCTGACACGGTATTCATCGAAAAACAGCTGTGCTGGGGTCTGGGAGTCAATGTTTACATCAAGCTCAATATCTTTACTGATCGCCTTAGATAAAATCACGCTCACAGAGTCATAGACCGCTTCTCGTAAGTCAGCGTTATGGGGAGAGAGCATGAGATTACCTGACTCAATTTTGGACAAGTCGAGAATGTCATTCAACAGCACTAGTAATGAGTGCGATGACGACTCAATATCCCCAAGCACCTCTTGTTGGTTGGGACTCAGTTTGCTCTGAGACAGGATCTCCGCCATGCCAATAATCCCATTTAGTGGTGTGCGAATTTCATGGGACATATTGGCGAGAAACGCACTTTTCGCTTTATTCGCTGAAACCGCATCTTCTTTGGCTTCAACCAATTCTTGATTGTGCTGATAGTTACGTTCCATTACTCGATTTAACGTATCGGTAAACTCAACCAGCTCATCGTTGCCATCAATTTTGATCATCTTGGGCTTACCATCGCTATCAGCGCACTCAGATACCCCTTTTAAGATAAGTGATAGGTTTCGATTTAAGTGTATCGAAGTCATGGCGCCAAGCCACAACAACACGCCAGACACAACGAGAATCAGAAGGGAAATAACCAATGTTTGTCGCTTCTGTAGTGCGATGTTGTTTGTTAGCTCAAACTGCAACTGCTTAGTATAACTGCTAATCGCTTTGGAAATTGCTCGCTTTTTGATTTCCAAACTTTTGAGGTATTCGTATATTTCAGGTGATGAAAAATCGCCTTTGAGGATTCGAGATATAAATTTGGCTTGAAAATCATCTTTGGCGACCGCGTTTAGCAGTTGCCTAATTTCAGGTGAACGAGTATCAGAGCGGAAAAATGTATCAAGCAACTGTTGCTGCCTCTCTAGCGCACCTACATAACTCAATAAGTATTGATTTCTTAGCTCGGGCGAGCGATACAAACTGTAGCTTAACCACGCCTCTCGCTGAGTCCAAAACACGTAGTTAGAGAGGTGGATAAACATGGCTTCAGTTTGATCTATGTTTCCATCGACTAAAGCGATGTGAAATTCAGATAGCTCCATCAACACATCTTTCAACAAACGAAAAGCGCGCTCAGTCAATTGCTCATTTTCCGCGTTTTCCGGTGAGCTCGCCAAACTCATCAGCACCGTTTTCAACTCCATCAACTGAGATTCAATACTCCAATGGGAGTCAGATTGTTGCAGTTTTATTCCATACTGATTAAGCCGACCCAACTCGGATTGCAGCGTTAAAAGTAACTGGCCTTTATCAGGAGAGTCATTAGACAGCACCAACCATCGATAAGCATCACTTGAGATCGTATTAAAAGATTGAAGAGCTTCAACCTTAATGCGTGTGGTCTCAAGGTTATTCATCTTCTTGTCATTCTTTAACACTTGATTCACTGTAAACCCAAACATGATGAGTACAGAAACGGTGGAAAGAAAAATAAGACGCCATCTAATTGACATGTTTATCATTTTTATAACTACTCCCTTCCCGAAAGTAATTTTACCTAGCCCAGTTTAAGAATAGGACATTAACAGAAGGTTATTGATCAAATTGGATATGGACAAACGATACTCTGAGCCCAAAATAAGCAATAACATTGAACACAGTGAACAATAGACGTTTGAATGGAAGAAGTGTGAAAAGAGCTAAAACCAGCTAAATCGAGTTATTATCACTCGCATAACAAGTCCATGGAACTGGGCAGTCCACATCAAAAGTCAGTCAGTAACCGCCCAAGAGACCAACGAACTCAAAAATTCCGTTAAATTTGTGAGATCCAATCGTTTGCGTTCTGCGTTTTTTTCACTCAATCATGTCTTATTCAAAAGTCGAACAACAAAAACGGCGAATTAGCTCATCTATTGTTTACCAATCACGTGTAAGTTAAGCCCTTAATCACACTTTTAATGTTAACTATGACTTTCATTACATATGATATTTTGATTTGAGTGTTTTTTAGGGAAAATTAAGTGCTACAGATTATTAAAGTCAATAGCCATTCCATACGCGAAAAACTTGATTTATGGCTAATATCACGCCAGTTGATAGAGAATTTATCTGCATTTATTTTTCCTAGCAGAATAACCAGTCGTACCTTACAATCCTGCCACATAAAAATTACAAGTTACAAACAACGCATATCAAGCATATTTAAGTGGCATTAAAGACCACCGCCTGATAGCTCAACCCCTATGCTGATTGGCTTCCCTACAACTGCCATGACTGCAGAAACTTAACGTGAAAGGTCCCGAGTAAAGATGAGTCCCGAAAAGCACCTCCTAGACTGGCAAACTAGTCAAACTATTGCTGAATCCATCGCTCCAACTTTAGGTCAGTTATACCGTCAAAAAGGCGTAGAAGTTATCCTCTTCGGTAAGACCTTAGTTAACGCAACAACGATCGACATCATCAAAGCTCACCGCATCGCAAAACGCTACACTGGTTCACCGCTAACCGCAGAACAAACTCAACCAATTATCCAACATCTTCTATCAATGCGCCTTTCTCCATGCCGCGTTGATGTTGGTCGTCTAGCAGCTAAGTACTGGGAAAACCACGAAGATCTCAGCGCGATGGATGATTTCCTTCAAACGGCTCTAATGGGTTCATTAGAAGGCGAAGCGATGTCTACGCCACGCGACGTTGTGTTATACGGCTTCGGTCGTATCGGTCGTCTACTCACTCGTATTCTTGTAGAGAAAAGCGGTCCTGGTTACCCACTTCGTTTACGTGCAATCGTGGTTCGTGGCGGTAAAGATGGTGATTTAGAGAAACGCGCAAGCCTGCTACGTCGTGACTCAGTTCATGGCCAGTTCAACGGTAGCATCGTGGTAGACCAAGAGCGTAAAGCGATCATTGTTAACGGTAACTTCATCCAAGTTATCTACGCAAACAAGCCTGAAGACGTAGATTACACCGCTTACGGCATTGATAACGCACTGGTTGTTGATAACACAGGTGTGTGGCGTGACGCGGAAGGCCTAAGCCAACACGTAGCGTGTAACGGTGCAAGCAAAGTACTGCTTACTGCACCTGGCAAAGGCGACATTAAAAACGTTGTGTTTGGTGTGAATGAAGATGTGATTCAACCTGAAGACACGATCATTTCTGCAGCAAGCTGTACAACGAATGCGATTACACCTGTGCTGAAAGCCGTTCACGATAAGTTTGGTGTTCTATCTGGGCACATCGAAACAGTTCACTCATTCACCAATGACCAAAACCTAATTGATAACTTCCACTCAGGTGATCGTCGTGGTCGTGCTGCTTCATTGAACATGGTACTGACATCAACTGGTGCTGCAAAAGCAGTATCAAAAGCAATGCCAGAGATGGAAGGTAAGCTAACAGGTAATGCGATTCGTGTCCCTACGCCGAATGTTTCAATGGCAGTAGCAAACCTAAATCTTGAGAAAGGTACTAACAAAGACGAGCTAAACGCGTACCTACGCGAAATGGCGCTGTCTTCTGCCCTATCCGCTCAAATTGATTACACCGATTCAACTGAGATTGTATCTACTGACTTGGTTGGCTCTCGCCATCCTGGCGTCGTTGACGGTGTTGCAACTATCGCGCAAGACAACCGCGCTGTTCTTTACATCTGGTACGACAACGAGTTTGGCTACAGCTGCCAAGTTGTTCACTGTATGGAACAGATGATGGGTGTTCGCTACAAGACTTACCCAGCGGTTTAAACAACCTCGATCTTGTAACTAACTCAGCGCAACAAGCTCCACAACATAATAACTATATCTGCGAAGCCTGTTTCAGGCTTCGCAACCCCTTTTGTTTTACTCCCCCGTATAAACAGAAGGGTTGCCACTTAGATCTGCTCTCTCTAACGGATCTGAGTGGCCTTTTTATATCAAAAGTTCTGATACACCATCTCTTCTAAAGCTCTACCTCGACATCCGACTGAATCGAGCTTGAACATGCCAGTACATAACCTTGCTCTACCTCCTCTGCTGTCAGAGTTTCTTGGCTGCTTGATTCCACCGAACCTTTGGTCACTTTGCATTTGCAAGAGCCACAAATACCGCTGCGACACGCGATAATAATTGGCACACCCGCTTGCTCTAGTGAATCAGCAAGTGGCGTACCCACTTCTGCTTCCACTTCTTTGCCAAACGTTGGGACAAATACTTTAACTGCACTATTCTCATTGTCAGCGACTTCAGTTTGAGGCTCTTCTGAATGAGCGTTCTGAGTAGCCGGTGTAAAGCTTTCCTGATAGAAGTTATCCATGTTGAACTCAAGTTCTTTTAGATAGCTTTCTATGTCTTGCATGAAACCAACTGGGCCACACAGATAGACGGTGCGCTCTAAAATATCAGGGCTTAGACTGACCAGCCAATTCTTATCCAATCGACCTTGAGGAGCCGTGGTGCCTTGATTGTCTTTGAGTAATAGCTTGAGATTAAAATTAGAGTGAGTTTCATCAAGTTGGTGAAGCTCTTCAAAATAAATCGTCTCTCGCTTATTACGCGCCATATGGATGAAGTCAATCTCAACGCCGCTATCTTGACTCAGCCAATACTTCACCATCGCCATAACAGGCGTGATGCCACAACCTGCACTGACTAACGTTACCTTCTTGCTCTCAGTCGGCATGCAATCAATACAGTTAAAGCCACCAGCAGGTTTTAAAACAGCAACCTCATCGCCTTCATCAAGCTCATCGACAATAAAGTTAGACACCAAGCCACCTTCAACACGTTTAACCGTAAGCTTTAAGCGATTGTCCTCTGGACAAGAAGCCACCGAGTAAGCGCGATAATCGGTTTTTGTCGGCATATCCAAGCCCAACGTGATGAACTGGCCTGGCTTAAAATTGAAATGTAGGTCTTGTGGAATACTGCCAAGCTCGAAGCTGACCGTATCTGGCGTCTCGTGCCATTTCTTTAAGCATACTAAATTGATTGAATCGCTATCCGACCATGCATACATAGTTCACACACCTTACTGATACTAAAGAATTAAATCTAAAAAGCCCCGCAGCTGCACGTTCGAAGAGAACAGCAACAACGAGGCTTGGGAGTGGGCTTACATTAAGCCGCTAAGATTGTTTTAAGATCTTGCTCTGGCGTTGAGATAGCACGCATGTCGAACTCATCTTGAATAATCTTAAGTAGGTTTTCTGTTAGGAATGCTGGCGCTGTTGGGCCTGTGTAAATGCCTTTCACACCTAGCGCAAACAAAGTAAGCAGAATAACAATCGCTTTTTGCTCAAACCAAGATAGAACCAGCGTTAGTGGTAGTTCGTTAATGCCACAGTCAAACTCTTGAGACAGTGCAAGCGCAAGCTGAATCGCTGAGTACGCATCGTTACATTGACCCACATCTAACAGACGAGGAATGCCATTGATGTCACCAAACTGGTTTTTGTTGAAACGGAACTTACCACACGCCAAAGTTAGGATAACTGAGTCTTCTGGGGCTTGAGCAGTGAAGTCTGTGTAGTAGCTGCGCTCAGATTTGTCACCGTCACAACCGCCCACAAGGAAGAAGTGTTTGATGTTGCCTTCTTTCACTTGTTCAACAACCGCAGGTGCTGCTTCCATCAGTGCATTACGACCAAAGCCGACAGTGATCATTTGCTCGATCTCGTCATGCTTGAAGCCTTCTTGTGCAAGTGCACAATCGATTACTGCACTGAAATCGTCGCCTTCAAGGTGAGCAACACCTGGCCAGCCAACAATGCTACGTGTAAACAGACGGTCAGCATACGCCCCCACATCTGGGTTAAGCAGACAGTTAGACGTCATCACAATCGCACCAGGGAAGTTCGCGAACTCTTTCTGCTGGTTCTGCCAAGCGCTACCGTAGTTACCTGCAAGATGTGGGTACTTGTTCAATTCAGGGTAACCGTGTGCAGGAAGCATCTCACCGTTAGTGTAAACGTTGATGCCTTTGCCTTCGGTTTGCTGAAGGATCTTTTCTAGATCGTGAAGGTCGTGACCAGAGACAAGGATACAATGACCTTTCTTAGTCTTAACATTCACCGTTGTAGGCTGCGGGTGACCAAAGGTATCTGTCTCCCCCTTGTCCAACATTTCCATTACTTTGTAGTTCATCAAGCCGATCTGCATTGATGTATCCAATAGCTGTTTTAAGTCGGTTGGATCTGTACCTAGGAAAGCCATGATCTCATGATATTCAGCAAAGATAGCATTGTCTGTTTGACCAAGAACGCGAGCGTGTTCCATGTATGCTGCTGCACCTTTTAAGCCATATAGGCAAAGAAGACGAAGACCAATCACATCTTCGTGTTGAGAGTCGTGACCACGGTTAACCGCAGCTTGTGGTGCAAGCGCCAATAGCTCTGAAGAGTCCGTTGGAAGATCGAATTGCGCGGCAGGAGAAAGCGCTGGAATTTCGAAACCAATTAACGTCGCGGCTGCACGAACTTTCTGTTCTAAACGCTGTTTGAATTCGTGAGATTGCTGTGCAAATTCGATGATACGCGCAGGGTCGAAGTTAACGTTGGTCAATGTTGCGAAGAACGCTTTTGGTGCCCACTCGTCAATTTCAGTATCAATAACATCGCAAGTGCGACCTAAATTTGCCCAAAAAGAAACACCTTGAAGAGAATACACCAACACATCTTGAAGGTCGGATACTTCCGATGTTTTTCCACACATACCTTGTGCGAAAGAACAGCCTTTTACAGTGGGTGTTTGAATGGTTTGTTCACATTGAATACAGAACATATAGGGGCTCCAGTAATTTTTATTAGCTGTAAGTACTTGGCTTACAGTGACTTATTCCAAGCCCTATAGAGCATCAACTGTGCCAACTTTTAAATCATTGATTTTAAATAACTTATCTATATTCCATATTTTTAGTGCGTGTTTATGACTACATTTACACACCCAAAGTCAACACACCCGTGTCATAGTGACTCTTGGTAATTATTTAACGGCGTTCATGTTTCGTTCAGAATAGAAGCGATAAAGTAACAACATAGAAAAAGAGGAATGAATATGAAAAATATCTTAGTTACGATTGTTGCGCTGTTTACTGGCCTTTTAGCGCTATTCACAAGCTTGATCCTTGCTATTCCTTTAGCTATTGCAGCTTTAATTACTGGCAAGCGCATTCAAAATCAAATGAAGAAACAAGGCTTCGCAGCTCATATGAACACTCGTCAGTCATCAACAAGTGATGCAGGTGTGATTGAAGGTGAATACGAAGACCTTTCAAACAGAAAATAGTCTAAGCTTTTGCTTCAAGACAACAACGATAGAGACTACACCAAACAATGCACAGAAAGACCATTCTAACTCTGCTCGCTATTACGACTTTAGGTCTCGTTGGCTGCTCTAACGAGACCACAACTCCAGCTTACGAAGCTTCACCAAACCTACCTGAATATCAACAAAAAAGCTTCGATGCCTATGTGACCGAAACACAAGACTGGCTATTAAAAAACCGTGTGTTCATCACCGAAGACAAGCAACTAGAGGTCCAACTTAATTCACCCACCGAGTACCAACCTACCTCACCAAATGGTAAAGCGGTTTTGTTGGTTCATGGATTAGGCGACTCGCCGTATTCATTTAGAGACATTGCAGAACATTTAGCCGATCAAGGTTACTTGGTCAGAACCGTGTTGCTTCCCGGTCACGGTAGTCGCGCCGGTGATTTGATGCAACCACGCCTCAAAGACTGGCAAGGCGTTGTAGCTCATCATACTAAGTTGCTTGAGCAAGAGTACGATTCAGTGTGGCTTGGGGGTTACTCTACGGGAGCGAACCTTGTAACGTCACAAGCCATGAAAGATCCAAAGATCGAGGGGCTACTACTGTTCTCACCGGCGTTTCAACCCAATTCATCGGCCGTACAATACGCTGAGCTAGCGAGCTATTTCGTGACTTGGGCGGACCAAGATCCTGAAGACAACATACTGCGTTATAACTCACTGCCAATGAACGGAGCATCGGTATACTACGAGACCTCAGAAATCGTTCGTGCAGATTTAGAAGCTCAGCAATTCGACAAGCCAGTGTTCATTATGATGAGTGAAGGCGACAGTGTGATAGACACTAGCTTTGTTCAGCAGGCGTTAACTGAGTCTATGCCAAACCCAAATAATGTGTTGGTGTGGCAAGGGGAAACTAAGCTCGATGACCCTCGCGCCGTTCAATACAGCATGAAGATCCCAGAGCAACGTATCTCGAACGGCTCACACATGGGTTTACTATTCTCGCCAAGTAACCCGTATTACGGCATCAATGGCAGCGAGAAAATTTGCTCGAATGGACAAGAAGAGGGCTTCGAGGAGAAGTGCAACGCAAACAGCGAAGTATGGTACTCAGCATGGGGGTACCGTGAAGAAGGTAAGAATCACGCTCGTTTAACATATAACCCTTACTTTTCCGACTCGATGGCCAAACTAGATTCAGTGCTAAACTCGGCAGGTTAGCAGGGCCAACGCATAAAACCTAAAAAGCTCACTAGCGATTCGCTATGAGCTTTTTTAATACATCTCTTTTTATTGCGAGTCGGTTGTCTAACGCTATATGGTCCACACCACGCGCACAGCAAGCAAAATCAAAACGATACCTGAAAGTCGATCTATCAGCTGCGCTTTTGAACGGATTCGTTCGACAATGAGAGGGCTAGATAGCACCAAGGTAATGAAGGTGTACCAAAGACCATCAACAATCAGCGGAGTCGAAACAATAATCACTTGGTTAGTCAGCTCATTACCGAGCGCGACAAATTGGCTAAACAGAGCGATAAAGAACAGTGCAATCTTAGGGCTCAAGATAGAGATCAAGAAAGCTTCACGAGCAGACTGCATGTAACTCATCTGCTCACCAGCTTCTAATTTCGCAGCCACTCCACCTTTCGAACGCAGGGCATTTACCCCTAAGTACAACAGATAAGCTGCACCCGCCAAGCTAATACCTTTAAATAATGTTGGAGATTGCTCCAATACTACCGCCAAGCCTACGATGGTTGCGAACGCATAAATACCAATACCTGCAGCGTGTGACCAAGCAGCGATAAGCCCATTAATACGACCACCAGCCAAGCTGTGTTTAGCGATCATTGCTAAACTTGGCCCCGGAGACATTGCTCCCAGTAGGCAAATCGCCAATAAAGAAAACCAAATTGTTACCGTCATCATTCCATTCCTAGTCAAACCATGCGTTTTTGTTGAACGCTCTACCATTGATAGTTAGCATAATTATCACTTGGTATTATTTGAAATCAAAGATAATCATCATAGCTATGACTTCAAGTCATACTGATATTGTAACTCGACTTTTGCATTGCCTGGAACGCCTTTTCTCGAGCCCATTTATGTGCAGAGTCGTTGTCATACTTCGGGTGCCACATTAACCAATAGGTGTGCATTTCGGTTTCAAACGGCAATGGGAAGTACTTAACCTCAAGATGCCTACCTAGGTTATAGGCAATATGCTCAGGTACGATCATCAAATAATCGTCTTGCATTAACACGTTACTTGCCGATGAAAAGAACGGGACCTTAAACGCAACTCTGCGTTTTAACCCTTGCTTTTTCAATGCAATATCGGCGTAGCTGTCTTTATCCCCTCCCCCGGTAACCTTGATATGAGAGTAGTGGACAATATCTTCGGAACTTAACACCTCGTGGTGAGCCAATGGATGTGATTTGCGCATTAAACACACCGATTTGTCCTCTCCAAGCTTGATACTCGATACATGTTCCGGCTTTTTAGGAAACATGCTGGAAGCCAAGTGGATTCCCGATTCATTGAGTGATTCAAGGTAGCTTGGCTGCCACAAACGGTAGGCCAAATTGATATTCGGTGCGTCTGCTGATACCTCAGCAACAATCACTGGCAAAATATACTGAGCAACATAATCACTCGAAGACAATACAAACTCTCCCTGCCACTCCTGTGGTTCAAACGGTTTGTCATCTAGCAAGTGGTCAAACTCACCGAGTAGGTCATCGAGTTTATCTTTAAGCAAAATAGCTCGATTGGTTGGCACCAGCTTATTACCATCACGCACTAAAAGAGGGTCACCACATAAATCTCGTAGCTGGCTAAGTTGGCGGCTCACCGCGGATTGCGTGATATGCAGACGTTGGGCGGCGCGGCTCACATGACACTCTTCAAGAAGGACATGCAGTGAACGCAGTAGGTTTAAGTTGATATTGCCTAACATGAATGTACCGTCGGACTCAGCTTATTAAAAAACTCGGTCAACACGGTATGAGTCATTAAATGGCGAAGCTCTGGATAGCTTTGCAACTGATCGCGAACTTGATTTAGACGTTCCATACTCTCGACCTCGACGTACAGCATCATATCGGTCTCTCCACTAATTGAGTGGCACCATTGCACACCATCAATACCATGAATTTGGTTCGCGTAAGACTCGCAACTATGGTCACTGCTCGACAGGTCGAACTTCAACGAAATATAAGCGCATACGTTCTTAGTTTGGTTGGGCTCATCAACCAAAGCGCAGTATCCTTTGATGACTTTGTCACTTTCTAACTTCTTAATTCTCGCATTCACCGCCGAACGAGAAAGGCTCACTTCTCTCGCAATATCGCTCACTGAGCAACGAGCATTGGTTTTTAGGATATCCAAAATTTGGCGATCAAATTTATCCATGCTTTTGATTCTTCCCATTTATTGTTCTATTTATCACGCCTAATTTGACACAACTTTTGAACTTATAACAGTCGCTGTTTACGACAGCCGACACTTTGACAGTTAATCCAAGAAATACCGTTAAAATGGCGGCGGCTTACGACGTTTCGCTAGCTGTATTATTGATGACGACAATGTATGCTTTCATTCACACTCTTTTCCATTCCCAAATAAAAATCGTCACAAGCTAGGAGAGCGAATGACCCAGCTAAAACAAGAAATCACGCTAATGTCCGGCATCGGACAACTTTCAACGACCTTGCTTGGTACTGGACTATTTATGATTCCCGCTATCGCGGCAGGTATTGCAGGTCAGATATCACTGTTAGCCTGGTTAATCCTGTTTATCGCCATTTGCCCTATTGCTCTTACTTTCGCCGCGCTGGGTAAACGCTACCCGAACGCGGGAGGCACCGCCTATTTTGTTCGCCAAGCGTTTAGTGAAAGATTGGAAACGAGTGTCGCTTGGTTGTTTGTGAGTGTAGTACCCGTGGGTATTCCAGCAGCTATCGCATTGGCTGGCGGCTTTGCCCAACAGTTATTACCAGCACCGCTCGACACACCACTCGGAGCTCAGTTCTTTACCGTAGCGCTACTGATTGCGGTCAATCTTATGGGCAGTAAATCTTCCGGCCGCCTACAAACCGTGATTGCCCTGTCAATCTTTGCCTTAGTTAGTGCTTTCGTTTGGAAGGCTGAGATCACTGTAACCGATATAGCGGTACCTAGCCTATCCTCTGACTCCATGTGGTCTATTGGCGCCGCACTGGCAGTGATGTTTTGGTGTTTTGTCGGAATCGAAGCTTTTGCTCATATGGGGGAGGAATTCAAAAACCCTCAAAGAGATTTCCCTATTGCTATCGTAGTGGGTTGTTTCGTTGCTGGCTTAGTGTATTGGGCTTGTTCAGTGGTGATCCTCAAGCTAGGTGCGTATGGCTCTGCGGAATTTGACGCCGCATCAATCCCATGGGTAACTGAACAACTGTTTGGGAATGGATTTAAAGCTGTTATCAGTGTGCTTGGTTTCTTTGCCTGTTTCGCTAGCCTGAATCTATACACACAAAGCTTGTCACGAATGATCTGGGCTCAGGCTCGTCAACATCGACCTGATGGCAAAATGGCCCAGCTCAATAGCCGCGGAGTGCCACTCTACCCAACGCTAGCAATCGGCGTTATCGCACTGATTTCATGTGTGATTGGCGAGCTTTCCGATCTAGATCTTGAGTTCTTTCTAAAGCTCGCTAACGGTATTTTTGTTCTGGTTTATCTACTTGCAATGCTAGCCGCTTGCCGACTTCTGAATGGTGCTTCTAGATACACAGCGATGCTTTCATTGGTTATCTGCACTGTCGTATTTATCTGCCTAAGTTGGTCAATGCTCTATGCTGTGACGATTTTTGTGACATTGTCACTTCCTTGGCAAAGGTGGTTCGGTAAAGCCACCGTTTCTATCGACAAGTTATAAGTACTATCGACACCTTTATTGATAAAAAAGCCGAGCGATCGCTTTGATCTTCGGCTTTATTTCTGCCAAACGAATATTCCCAAAACCCAATAACGCTCCACTCCAATCACGCTCAACGCTAGAGCCATATTCGTAAAAAGAAAATGGTCGAACAATAATATTGTCGAGTTCAGCTCTTTGGCTCCATTCATGTTCAGAAATGCCACCACTCCATTTGACGGTCACATGCAGTCCCGCCGCTTGACTTATGACCTCAAGGTCGCCGTTAAACTCACTTTCAATAGCATCGATCATCGCTTCGTACTTGAGTTTGTACGAACGACGCATCTTCCTGATATGTCGTAATAAATCACCTTCACGAACAAAATCAGCCAGTGCTTCTTGGGTGTGGCTTGCGGTATCTCCACTGAGCGCATCTTTAATCTCGAGACACTTAGCAACCAAGTGTTCTGGAACCACCAAATAACCCAAGCGAAGGCCATTGAACATCACCTTACTTAGTGAGCCGACATAGATAATACGATCATCCAAGCCAAGCTTGCCCGCTAGCCCTTGCATACTGGTATATGGACGGTGAGCGAACTGAAACTCGCTGTCATAGTCATCCTCTATGATCCAAGATTGGTTTTGGTTCGCCCAATCAATCAGCTTAAGGCGCTGCTCAGTATTAAGCGTAGTCCCCATCGGGTATTGATTACTCGGAGTGACGTACAAAGCCTTGGCTTTACTGGAGAGGACTTTATCGATATCAAGCCCAACCTTTTCTCGCACCGCCACACCGTCTAATTTGAGCTTTAACAGATCAACGATTTTATGGACTTGTCGATACCCAGGTTCTTCCATCAATAGTTCATCCCCCATCATCAACGTAGCCATCAAACCAATGGAAATCGCTTGTTGCGCCCCCGCCGTGATAATAATTCGATCAGCGTGACAGCGAACTGAACGACTGCTCGCGAGATAGCCACTGAGCGCATCTCGTAAAGCCACACTCCCTTGGACGTCTTGGTTGCCTGCAACGTTTTGACGCGTTGAATGTCGCTGCAGTAGCCTTTGCCATTTCGCAAAAGGGAAAGCATTGAGATCAGGCACTCCGGGGGCAAAGCCACTATTGATATCATGCGTTGTCGCTATGGTTCTAGGTGCTACCGAAGCCTGTGCAGTCACCTGACTCGTCTTTTGAGCAAGGTTAGGTTGAGACGAGTTCAAGAAATGTTCGGGCTGTTCGACCGACACATAAAAGCCAGATCCCTTACGACTTTCGATATAGCCCTCCGTGACTAACTGCTCATACGCGTAGATCACCGTATTTCGGCTCACCGATAACTCAACAGCCAACTTGCGCGTTGAAGGTAACTTGCTGCCTTTACTCCATAAATCTTGAACGATCTTCTCTCTGATCGCATGGAATAAAGCGGTTTGACGCGTGTCATGTTGCTCACTAAGTTGTAGGTCACCGACATCGATAGGCTGCATAACTGGATCCAAGTAGTGTTTAAAAGTGGCTCTATTTAATAGACCAGTTAATCGCTACATTAATCAAAAGGCAATGATTAAGGAGCGATTATGTTATCTAACACGAAAAGAACCACGATTAAGAAAGGGGCTCATAAAGCGGTATTTGAACAAGAGAAACTGCATCAAATCATTGATGAAAGCTTAATCGCACATATTGCTTTGCAAGGCGAACAAGGGCCGATGGTGATACCAATGTTGGCATGGCGAGTCGATGACATGGTCTACATTCATGGTGCAAAAAACAGTCGCTTGCTTAGAGGGCTTAAAAAGGGTGAACCAACCTGTTTAACATTCACGCTATTTGATGGCTGGGTGTTGGCTCGTTCAGCCTTTCATCACAGCGCACACTACCGTTCAGCGGTTGTACTGGGTTCATTTTCAGTCATCGACGACAATCAAGAAAAGGATCGCTTGCTGAATATCTTCATTGAGCAGATAGCCCCTGGTAGAACCGAAGAGGTTAGGCTGAGCAATGAAAAAGAGCTCACTGCGACTGAGTTATTGGCGATACCGCTAACCGAAGCATCAGTGAAAATTGGTAAGCATGGTGTGAATGACGATCTGGCTGATATGGATATCCCTGTATGGGCTGGGGTACTTCCCTATCGAACCGTTGTGGGGCCACTAGAAACGGTACCCGAGCAAGAGGGACTCATTGAAAAGCCTGACTACCAACAAGCTTATGGTGAACGTTGGTATCAGAATTAGCACGATAGGGTGGTCAGCAAAGTATAGTTGTATACAATCTGGTTTATCATAATTTTAACATCAGCAAATAACGTAGCCAGACGATGCAGACGAATAAGGGCTTTCAACAACATCAGGGCTTGCTCAATGGTATTGGGCAAGTCTATTTCACCCCTTCTCTCGTGACGTCGGTTCTACTATTGTTTGCGATCTCAATGGAGTCACTTCCGCTGGCTTTACTCACCTTGCTTGGTGCGAGTTCCAGCTACACATTGGCTAGTAATGTCCATACCTTTAGTCATACCAACAGCAAACCAAATCATCACATAAACAGTGGAATGTATGCGCTAAACGGAGCGCTGATTGCTCTGTTCATCGGAAACTTTTTTGGTGTGACGCCACTATTGGCGATAGTAACAATATTCGGTGCACTACTCACCGTACCTATCGCTAATATCGTATTCAGATTTAATAAATATCGAGGTTATACCAGCGCGTTTATCCTTATTGCCTGGCTGATTTATGTACTTCAATCGAGCTTGGCGCTTTCGGTCTTTTCTCCATCAGATTCTAATCGGATACCGCTGATGAATATTGATGTCGATTCTGGAACTCTGCTGCCCACTTTTATTCTGACCATACTTAAAGGGATCAGCCAAGTCAGCTTTATCAACAATGAATGGACAGGGCTGATTGTTTTAATTGCTATCACGCTCCACAGCGTCAAATACGCAGTTTGGATCGTGTTGGCTGCAGTCATCAGCACTCTGTTTAGCGACATGATTGGTGCTGATGACACACTGATTTCTCAAGGGTTGTATGGCTACAACGCCATTTTAGCGACATTGGCACTCGTTCTCTATCCAACAAGAGTTACATGGCAACCGGTTATCGCGGGTATACCCTGCAGTTGCCTAATCACCCTTATTTTTCATCGACTAGAACTCTTACCGTTAACGGCGCCTTTCGTTCTCAGCACCTGGCTAATGGTTTATTGTTCGGGCAAATTACAAAACCCGAACGTCGACTAGTCATACAGCTATAAATCGCTCCTGAACCTTTCTATGTATTGCTTCGGTGTTAAACCTCGATGTTTCTTAAACATTCGATTAAAGCTCGCGACATTGGTATAGCCTAAGCGTTTCGCAACCTCTTCAATGGACAATTTATAACTCAACAGCTCCACCGCAACATTGCTTAATGCATAACCCATAATGGTAGAAAAGTTGACACCCAATTTATGCAAGCGCCGTTGAAACTGTTGCTCAGATAACCCCAGTAAACTCGATACCTTGTACAAGGTCGGCAACCCAAAGTGGCGGCTGTAGTTGATCATCTCATACGTCACCTTATGCTCATCACCGGCATCTGGCATGTTGAGGTAATTGTCTAGATCATGAAAATTCATCGCCAAACCCATTTTCCCAACACTCGGTGACTGATTAATCGATAGTCTCGACTTACTTGGAATCCAAACCTCGGTGCGTGGTTGGCCCCATTGAATATTGCAACCGAAGTACTTTTCATAAAGGTCAACGTTTTCACGATACCCTGCGATAGAAACGAACGCTGGTTTGAAATCAGGCCCTAAATATCGCCTAATAATCTTCATCATGAAAATTGCGATACGCACTGAGTCATGAACCTTACCAACTTCAGAATACTCAGGATTATCGTAACACCACTTAATTAAGCTCCCAGCCTGAGTTCCATAGAGAAAAGCCCCCGACTGTAAACAGTGCAGTCCAATATTGACTCTACGAATAGTTGAAGCTAAGTCGTGTCCGGAGAAGAACCAGTTAGCAAGTGGTCCTAATCTCTCAATGTCCACCCTATCGGCAAGCTTCAAAATAATGTCGGGATCGTTCGTTTTCTGCTCGAGTAAGCCGTACCATTTATCCACTTCATTGACAGGAATCAGGTTCATAGCGTTAGCAAAGACTGACTTGGGAATACCTAAAGAGTCCATATCTATGTCGCGGTTAGCCGCCGCATACTGATAAATACCTAAAATTCCTAATGCTCTTAAGAAGTTACAATTGTTCATTCGTGATAAAACCCTGAAATGTAATTACAGATCAAATCATTTACCTATCATTATTGAAGTAATTGGTAAATTTTCAACCTATAAATCGGATATCTATCACACTCAGCGCTCAATTTAGCTTAGGGTTTATCAATGAGTTTAGTAAGTGTCCCATTTGTCGGAACTGGCGCTGACACAGCGCTACACGTAGTTGCGGGGGTTGTATTGGTCGCAACCATTGCCGCCGCATGTTACGGGTTCTGGCGTGTTCATGAATTACCAATCAATAAAGCTCACAGTAAAGAGCATCAACAACTCGGTTTGATCACTGCACTCACATGGATTGGATTTTTATGGCACTGGGTATGGGTACTCGCCGTGATCTTAGCATTCGTTGATATGGAGAAAGCCATCATCAACCTCAGAGATACATGGAAAGCACCACCAACACCAAAAGATTCAACGACGACTAAAACTAAAGATGAGGAGAACCAAACATGTTAGAAGGTTTAGCAATTTGGGCGCTGTTCATCTATTTGTTGAGACTGATTGGTATGCCTTGGAACAAAGGCACAAAAGCGTTTGCTTACCTTGGAGGTACATCATGGCTGATGTTTGTATGGGTCGGACTGATTAACTTCACGCCAATGGATTTGTCTGGGGGCTCTGTAGTTCAATCGCCACACATTCAATTGCGTCCAGATTCAACCAATGTGTCTGGGAAAACCACGAAGGTACATATTCACCCGAACCAAGACGTGGCAGAAGGACAATTGATCTATGAGATAGATGACACCAAATATGTTATCGCACGAGACAAGGCACAGGTTCAGTTAGAGTCAGCAGAGGTCGCTCTAGATACCGCTCGTCAAGAAGTCAGTATCGCAAAAGTCAGCTATCAGTCTGCGCTTCAAGACATCAAAGCCTCTATTGCGCAGATCGAGTCAGCAAAGACCGACTTAGTTTTGCAGTCTAAGACACTGGATCGTTATCAAAAGCAAAACAGTGTGGTTGAACATACCATTACTGAGTCCGATATCGATCAGCAAACGGCTAAAGTAGACTTAGCAACACACAACGTCACTACGCTTGAATCTCAGTTGAGCAAAAAAGAAGTGGATGCGGAAAACGCCAAGTTAAACATCCACAAAGCAGAGACCAACGTTAGTAAGCAAAAAACGGAAGTCGAATCTGCAAAAGCGACACTGGCACAAGCGCAATGGGACTTAAATAGCACCAAAGTGACGGCGCCATCTGATGGCTTTGTGACAAACTTCATTCTTCGTGAAGGACAACGAGTTTCGTTGATGCCTCGTATTCAAATGTATACCGACGAGAAATACGTGTTAATGCGAGTCAACCACCAAGCGATTCGCAACATCAAAGTGGGCCAACCCGCAGAGTTCGCAACAGCGGTATACCCAGGGAAAATCTTCTCTGCGACAGTAGAAGGAATTGTAGAAGCAACGGGTGAGGCACAAGCCAGCTTATTAGGTATCGATGAACAGGTTCGGGTAACCACAGGTCGAAACCTTCAGAACAAGCACCACTTCGTTCGTTTGAAGATTGATGAAACAGAAGGTTACGACATCCCTGTCGGCTCAGTAGGGCTTGCTTGGGTTAGTGGTGAGAAGCCAATTAGCTTTATGGCCTTCCTCGATGTTATTCGTGGCATCATCATCAGAATGAAGTCTCAACTGTACTTCTTCTACTCTATCTAGCCACCTTCATGAATTAGAAATACCAAGCCCGAGTGATCATTGATTACTCGGGCTTTTCGTTTCTTGAATACAAACTGATACGTTTAAACCGGAAAGAAGAGCCAACACCTTAAACCCCCTACTATTTGTCGTCAAACAAACACCAATTCGCAAAATGCATTTGCAAAACGCAAAGGCAAGATATTAAAATGCGAACATATCGCTCAAATACGCACCAAATTGCTATAAAACAGACAATAAATAAGAGTTTTAGAGTTGGCACACTAACTGCAATATAACTAGTGACCCTTCTTAAGCCGAGGGTCACCTAGCCAACTGACGTTGTTAGTGAACCTATTCTTGTTCACAAAATATATAAGCCAATCGCGATTATTGCGGTTGGCTATTTTTTTACCTGTCGTTTGGCTAACCAATCACCCCCTCGATACAGACACCCATTCAATCGCATAACAATCAACATTCATAGCCAACCATCGCTAGTAGATACCCAACACGCTATAGAAAACGTTTTCTATTAATTTCTACGAAATAAATCATAAAAATAACCGTATGTTTTATATAGAAATTAATAAGAAAACTGATTTTAAGTTAGCTCTATTGATAAAATTAGCATTGACTATGTGATTTATATCACCATAATGCGCACGTTTGCCTGCAATACGGCGACCGTTAATTTTAATTTTGATCATTTGCGGAGGTTAAAAAATGGCTGCTGATAATAACTACAGTCTAGGGCCGGTTCCAACATCGGCTAGGAAAGGAGTTGCTTCACTCACCATGGTAATGCTTGGACTCACTTTCTTCTCTGCAAGTATGTGGACAGGTGGTTCACTCGGGACAGGCCTTTCATTCAACGATTTCTTCCTCGCCGTTCTCATCGGTAACCTAATTCTCGGTATTTACACTTCTTTTCTTGGCTACATCGGCTCATCTACTGGCCTCTCTACTCACCTCCTTGCTCGTTTCTCTTTCGGTACTAAAGGCTCATGGCTTCCTTCTGCTCTACTTGGTGGCACACAAGTCGGTTGGTTTGGCGTAGGTGTAGCGATGTTCGCGATTCCAGTACAAAAAGCGACAGGCATTGATACCAACACCTTAATCATCGTATCTGGTTTGCTAATGACAGGTACTGTGTACTTTGGTATTAAAGCGCTCATGGTGCTGTCAGCGGTCGCCGTTCCTGCTATTGCAATTCTGGGTGGTTACTCAGTACTGACAGCCGTAGACAGTGTTGGTGGTTTAGAACAGCTACAACTTATCAAGCCAGAAACACCAATGGACTTCTCAATGGCCTTAGCTATGGTTGTCGGTTCATTTGTGAGTGCAGGTACATTAACGGCTGACTTCGTGCGCTTCGGTAAGAAACCAGCGAGCGCAGTACTGATTACCATGGTCGCGTTTTTCATCGGTAACTCGCTGATGTTCATCTTCGGTGCGGCTGGTGCAGCAGCAACAGGTCAAGCGGACATTTCAGATGTGATGATCGCTCAAGGTCTACTACTGCCTGCGATTATCGTACTAGGTTTAAACATCTGGACGACCAACGAAAACGCGCTTTACGCATCAGGCCTAGGTTTCTCTAACATCACAGGCCGCTCAAGTACTACAATGTCTATCATTAACGGCATTATCGGTACGATTTTCGCGCTTTGGTTATACAACAACTTCGTTGGTTGGTTAACCTTCCTTTCGCTGGCAATTCCACCAATTGGTGGCGTAATCATCGCCGACTTCTTCGCGAACCGTAAACGTTACAAAGATTTTGCAAATGCAGAGTTCCAAACCGTTAACTGGGCTGGCATTATCGCGGTAGCAACAGGCGTAGCCGCTGGTCACTTCCTACCTGGCGTTGTTCCTTTGAACGCAGTGTTAGGTGGTGCAATCAGTTACCTAGTGCTAAACCCTCTATTGAACAAAAAAGCTCTGAAATCTCAGGCCGCTTAAGGACACACTATGACAACCTTATTAATCAAGAACGCGAAACTTCAAGACCAAGAGGGCTTGAAACAGATTCTGATTGAAAATGGTCAATTTTCTCGCATTCTCGATAATGACGCGCAAATCAATCATCAAGGCGATATCCTTGATGCAGAAGGCGGTATTGCGGTTTCTCCTTTCTGTGAACCGCACATTCACCTTGATACGACTCAAACTGCTGGTGAGCCAAACTGGAACATCTCTGGCACTTTGTTTGAAGGCATTGAGCGTTGGGCTGAGCGTAAAGAGCTGCTGTCGATTGAAGACGTTAAATCTCGTGCTAAGCAAACATTGAAATGGCAAATTGCTAACGGTGTTCAACACGTTCGAACTCACGTGGATGTGTCTGACCCTACGCTGGTTGCGCTAAAAGCAATGGTTGAAGTTCGTGAAGAGATGAAAGAGTGGGTCGACATCCAGATCGTTGCATTCCCTCAAGAAGGCATTCTTTCATACCCTAACGGCAAAGAACTTCTTGAAGAAGCTGTGAAGATCGGTGCTGACGTTATCGGTGCTATCCCTCACTTCGAATTCACTCGTGAATACGGTGTTGAATCGCTGCACTATGTATTTGAACTTGCACGTAAATACGACTGTCTCATCGACGTTCACTGTGACGAAATCGACGACGAACAATCTCGTTTTGTTGAGACACTGGCAGCCCTAGCTCATAAGTTCGAAATGGGCGAAAAGGTAACAGCAAGCCATACGACAGCGATGGGCTCTTACAATGGTGCTTACGCATCTCGCCTATTCCGCCTATTGAAAATGTCTGGCATCAACTTCGTTGCAAACCCGTTAGTGAACATTCACTTACAAGGCCGCTTCGATGACTACCCTAAACGTCGTGGCGTGACTCGCGTTAAAGAGATGCTAGCAGCGAACATCAACGTCTGTTTTGGTCACGATGATGTGTTCGACCCATGGTACCCACTAGGTACTGCAAACATGCTTCAAGTACTCCATATGGGGCTACATGTGACTCAAGTAATGGGCTATGACCAAATCAACAACTCGCTTGATTTAATTAGCAAAAACTCGGCTCGCACGCTGAACATTCAAAACAACTATGGTATCGAAGAAGGTAAGCCTGGTAGCCTACTGATTCTTCCTGCAGAGAATGGCTTTGATGCAGTGCGCCGCCAAGTTCCTGTGCAGTACTCAGTTCGTCACGGTAAAGTGATCGCGGAGACTCAGCCGGCGAAAACAAAAATTAATCTAGATAAGACGGAAGATGTAAGCTTTAAACGCTAATATCGTCTATAATTACTATCGAATAAAAGGAAGCTGAGATGCTTCCTTTTGTTATGTTGGCGAAGAGACAAAACTATCACTAATTCAGTGTGTTTCTTGTTAATTCGCACGGTATGACAAAAAAAACACTGATTTCGCAATCAATGTGTGTACATCTCGAAAGACTGTGTTAACATGCACTCGCTCTGTTAGCCGGAGTTATTTAAGTTAGATGAATAGTAAAAAATTGACATGTAAAATCGTTACCCGTTTTTGTAAGTAGTTTTTCCTTATTTCTTAGCAATATTAAATAATTCAATTATCAGCGCATTGCATTGAATGCAATCAACAATTTAGAAAATTTATGAATAAGGGACAAATTATGTCTAACACAAATACTGGCACTGTAAAATGGTTTAACGAAGAGAAAGGTTTCGGCTTCATTTCTCAAGACAACGGCGGCGCTGACGTATTCGTACACTTCCGTGCTATCGTTTCTGAAGGCTTCAAAACTCTGAAAGAAGGCCAAAAGGTTTCTTTCGAAGTTGAAAACGGTCAAAAAGGCCTACAAGCAGCAAACGTTGTTGCTCAATAATTAGCATTTAGCTAAAAAGAATTTTAAAGCGCTGATTGTTATCGGCGCTTTTTTCTATCTGTCGAAAAAATATTTGCCTACCGCTTCAGCTCATAATTTCATTCACCACTTTCTAGAAGTCATAACTCATCCTGAGCGTTCATCTTTTCACCTAGTTCTCACACCAATATCGACTTTGGCGACAAAGTGAATAACCAGAAATATGTTTAAAGAACAATCCATTAGATGGACATTATAAGTACGCAATCGATATTCATAATAAAAATGAGTGATTTATCAAACCCTCATCCATTAATTATATAATTTTTAAAGCAAAGCACTTCGAAATCCGCTAACCTTGTCCACTAGTGGCTTTAGTTGGTTTGATATCTGCAGTAAAAATAATGAACAAAGACGAATTCCAGAAATCCACCGCTAATCTAAAAAAAGCGGTGCCTCTTATGATGAAGAACAGGGTGTCCACCACACCTGCAAATTACGCACTTTGGTACACCTATGTCGATAATGCGATCCCGCAACTGACTAAAGATATGGATGGGGTACTGGAGCATTATGGTATCTGCCCCCCAGCAGTCGGTGAGCAACTTTACAACAACTACGTTGCCAGCAAATCTGAAACCAATATCAATGATCTGCGCGCTAACTTAGAGCTGTTGGTATCTGAAGTATCAAACTCTATGAATGATACGCTAACGGATACTTCGGCTTTCTCGGATATGATCGACAAAAGTTTTGAAGACCTGTCTCGCGTTGAAAATGAAAGCCTATCTATCGACGAAGTGATGTCACTGGTACGTCAGCTTGTTTCTGAGTCTCGAAACATTCGTCATTCAACTCAATTCTTGAATTCTCAGCTAAACTCAGCGACCTCTGAAATCTCTAAGCTCAAAAGCCAGCTTGTTGAAGTACAGAAAGACGCACTGTTTGACAGCACCACCACACTGTATAACCGTCGCTCTTTCGACCGAGATTTAGAGACACTTTGCGAAGCTAACCAGTCTCTATGTTTGATCTTGCTCGACATCGACCACTTTAAGAACTTCAACGACACCTACGGTCACTTGTTTGGTGATATGGTTCTAAAAGGTATTGCTCGCAAGCTTAAGCTAAGTTGTCGTGAGGGTATTTCAGCATATCGATTTGGCGGTGAAGAGTTCGCACTTATTGTGCCAAATAAATCCGTGCGTATCGCACGTCAACTTGCTGATACTAACCGTCGTTCGTTAGAAAAGCTGTCGATAAAAGATCGTCGCAGTGGTGAACAAGTCGGTAATATTACCGCCTCTTTTGGTGTGGCCGAGCTTGAACCTGGGGAATCCCCTCAATCGCTGATCGAGCGCGCCGATAGGCTGCTTTACGAAGCCAAAACACTTGGCCGTAATCGAGTTATGCCTCTATAAGGATCATCATTGGTCCAGGCTATTTAAGCGAATTACGCGTGTTTCGCCTTTATTGAAATTAGAAAGCCCCAAAGGCATTACCTTTGGGGCTTTTAGTTTATTGTGCCCTTGATTCAGAGCGCTGAAGGCTCGGCTTTAAATTTGGAAACAGTAATTTAGGCAGTAGTCCTCACCACTTTTTGCTCTAAATTCTTTATCTTCACTACACGCCTTTGGTTTACCCTTTTCATCACCTTTAACTAGGCTGATCCAGTGTCGCATCGCAGCAATAGTTTCTTGGTGTAAGATGGTATTCGTTGATTCAGCAGGAGATTGACCAAAAGTCGTGCACGACTCCAGTTGGATATCATCAATCTCAACTAGCTCAATGCACCCCGTCCCTTTATGGCAACCAAACATTACTTCTAGGTGACTGCCGCTGCCATCGCGGAACAGGATTGAATCCGGGTCACTTTTCTCTCCCATGTAAGCCACGAAGTGCTTAGGGTGCTTAAGGCCGCTGTGCTGGCCATCTTTAAAGTAAGCCATAATATGGCGGTAATCGACTACGTAGCTCGTCACATCTTGATGCGAACCATGCTCTAGAGGAAACAGGCGGTCAAGCAGTTGCTTCGCTTTCACTTGTTTCTCATTTTGTTGGTTTGCACTGATTGTCTCCACGGCAAAGACAGCTTCAGCGATAAATGGCTTTGATTGTTTTTGGATTTCTGTTTTATCGAATGTCAGCATATTCATAGTCTTTCCCTCTTGACCAGTCCGGTGAAAACCACCGATTTGTAACGCAAAAATGTGTTCTAGAGCAATTATTCCAAACTAACGTTTAATTTATTTGTCATTTTGTGAATTGCTTAGTTTGTAGATTAGCGCTTTTTTACATACAATTTCACAACAAAAATTTTACAATGTGAATTTTACAAATATGGCCTTGTCAAAAAGTTTAGTTCGTCAGTCACATTTCCTAGGTACGAAAATCCGAAATCTTAGGAAGCGTAACCATTTAACGATGGAAGACCTGTCTGCGCGTTGTATTAGAATCAACCCAGAATACGCCCCTTCCGTTTCTTACCTCTCAATGATTGAACGTGGAAAGCGGGTGCCAAGCATCGATATGCTTGAAGTGATCGCGCAGGTCTTTCAGAAAAACCCAACGTGGTTTCTCGACGACGAATCCGAACAGCAAGCCATCGCCCCAGATAAAGGCAACCGAGGTGGGATTAGTGGCATGGCACTTGAGCCTAGCTTTCTTTTCTCCAATGACATCCTGCAAATCGCGATACCAGAGATGTTGTCACAGACCGGTATATCGGGCCGTCAGTTCGCACATCTATTGATTAGAGCGCATCAAGAGAGCCACCAGAACCACTTCCCTGACCTTGAGCGCGCCGCTGAAGAGGTAGGCCTAAAACGACTCAACCTTAGCATAGAAGACCTGATAGACATCGCTAGAAGCCTTGGAATCAATATCCGCTGGGTAACACGCACACCACAAGACGTGGTCGATGAGCTAGGAATCAATGCCAAGCAGTTAGTGACGTCGTTCTTTGAACCTCCTGGCACTATCTTCTTGAATGAAATCCTCAAAGAGTATCCAACGCGTTTGAAATACGACTTGTCGGTTTACATCGGCCATTGCATTTTGCATAGCAAAGAAGGACTAAAGAGTGTGTTATCGGTGGGAAATAACAACACATGGGACGACAACCAAGTATCAGGGTCTTCTCAACTCAACTCTCAAGATATTTTGCAAGCGTGGCGAGATTTTGAATCCAGCTTCTTTGCTGGTGCTCTGCTGTGCCCGAAGGTTCCTTTCAGACAGTTGCTTGACCGTACCGGTTATGAAATCGATGTCCACCAAAGAGCAGGGGTTTCCCCCTCTGTTGCGATGCGACGAATGACGGTAGTATCCCCCTACCCTCACTGGCACTACTTTGATGCTTATGGACCGGGGAAACTCAAGGCGGTATACCGCGGGAACGGGATTCCACTTCCTTGGGGGAATATGAGAACGGTGGCCGACCCATGTCAGCATTGGGCTGTGTTCCGTCGATTATCAGAGCCTCGTGCGGGTAGCTCAGCTCAAATCTCCATTTTAAACGTGGGTGACGAGCCAAGAATCTACTGTTGCGAATCCATCAACATGACGGATCCGGCGGGTAACAATCGCGTATTGTGTGCAGGCATAGACCTCAACCCTGCGATTGATGCCCAAGGCGGTAATTCAAGAGAAATAGCAGAGCAGCTAAAAGCTTCGTGCGTTGACAATGGAGGCTCTGTAGCGATCCCACGTAACATCAAGAAAGATCTCACGACCATAGCCAAGATTCTAAATATAAATTGGATTGAACGTGGGATAGAAACAGAGGCGAGGCTTATCTGCTCAAGAGGCGGAGAGTGCCCACGCCAACCAAGCTGTTATTCAAAGTGCGGTGAGAGTTAATAGCGAAACCGGTGGAGCATGGGCCTGAACACTCATGCTCTGCTTGTTTTGCTTAGCAAAGTTGAGCTAATTAGGGTTAATGGATAATTCGATTTGCTTGGTTTTGGAAGAAAGTAAGAAGTAAAACAAAAATAGAACCTCAAATTCAGACAAAAAAAAACCAATCACAAAAGGGTGATTGGTCATATATTTTGTGTGAACAATAAGGGTTCACTAACAACGTCAGTTGGCTAGGTGACCCTCGGCTTAAGAAGGGTCACCTCTAATAATGCAGCATACGTGCCAACTTTTAAATCACCTATTTACTACGCATCTGGACACGTATTAGCCGTAAATTCCTGTTTGTTTTGCAAACTGGAATTGCAAATTGCAAATATCAACAAAAACGCTAGTGATTATGTTGTTATTAAAAACTTATTAAAGACAGATTAACCTTGAGTTAAATTACTCTTTTTCAATAGATTCGATAAGTTTAACATCCCTTTCGACCTATCACTTTTCGATACCACACGCATAAAAAAACGCGAACATTGATCATCAATATTCGCGTTTATCTCAGTGCTGTTGCAGAGCGATTTAGGCTTTCAAGAAAGCAACACTCTGCTTATGGCACTAGCAGCAGAAATTCTTACTTCTGAGGCGCAGGCTTCGAACGAGATCGAGACGGTTTGTTCGCCGAAGGTCTGTTTCCTGAAGGCTTATTCGATGACTTACCTGGGCCGTAGCTGCCACCGTATCCAGACTTCTTCGCTTTGCCAGAGCCTGTCGGTTTACCTTGATTATTTTTTGAGCCCGAACGCCCCTGTGAACCCGAATTGCTTTGTGAACCTGAGTGGCTTTGTGAATTAGAGTGGTTCGAAGCTGGCTTCTTACCTGTATTCCCACGCTTGAAGTTACTGCCATTGTTTCTTACTGACTTCTCTTCACCCGCAGCAGCTGAACCGTTTTCAGCAGGCTTTCTAGCGTGTGTAGGTTTACGTTTTGGCGCAGAACCGGTACCTGGTACATGGCGCTTGTTCTTACCTGTAGGCTTATGACCGCGAGCGTTATCACCCGAACGTTGACCATCCACATGTTCACGTGGTTGTTTCGCTTTCTTCGGCTTTTTAGGCTTAATTGGACGCGTATCCAAACGAGACTCTGGTAGCTTATTAACTGGCGAGAAACCTTCAAGTTCACGGCGCTCTAGCACTTGTTGAATTAGACGTTCAATACCGAACAGCTCACCAACTTCATCCGCACAAACCAATGAGATTGCTTTACCTACTTCACCCGCACGACCTGTACGACCGATACGGTGTACATAGTCTTCTGAAACGTGTGGAAGGTCGAAGTTAACCACTTGAGGCAGTTGTGGGATATCAATACCACGAGCCGCGATATCAGTTGCGACTAACACTCGTACCTTACCCGTTTTGAAGTTCTCTAGCGCTTTAGTACGAGCACCTTGGCTCTTGTTACCATGAATAGGTGCAGCAGTAATGCCTTGTTCATCTAGGAAGCGAGCCAGCTTATTTGCACCGTGCTTAGTTTTGCTAAATACCAACACCTGACGCCAATCATTGTCTTTGATCAGCTTCGCAAGCATTGGGCTCTTTTTCTTCTTATCGACTGGGTAGATACTCTGTTCAACCGTTTTCGCCGTCGAGTTTGCAGGGCTTACTGAGATTTCAACCGGGTTATTAACCAAGCCTTTCGCTAAGCTACGGATATCGTCAGAGAAAGTCGCAGAGAACAGTAGGTTCTGACGTTTCTTAGGTAAGAAAGCCAAGATCTTACGAATGTCACGGATGAAACCCATGTCTAGCATACGGTCCGCTTCGTCTAACACTAGGATCTCTAGTTGATCGAAACGCACTGCATTTTGGTTGTATAGGTCAAGTAGACGACCCGGTGTTGCCACCAGCACATCACTGCCTTTACGTAGTTTTTGCATCTGAGGGTTAATTTTTACGCCACCGAATACAACACTCGAAGTCAAAGGTAGATTGATACCGTACTTAACAACACTGCCATTCACCTGAGCAGCAAGTTCACGAGTCGGTGTTAATACCAATGCGCGCACTTGGTTCTGACGAACACGAGGGCCTTTTGATAGTAATTCAAGAATAGGTAGCGTGAAGCCAGCAGTTTTACCTGTCCCTGTTTGAGCAGCGGCCATAACATCTTTGCCCGTCAGGACAGCTGGCACGGCTTTCTCTTGGATTGGTGATGGCTTATCGTAACCTTGTGCTTCAATAGCTTTAAGGATTGGTTCTGAAAGGCCAAGGGAGGTAAAACTCATAGATTATTTTCTCAGTTGAATAACATTTAGTACGAGCGACAAATGATAAAAGGGTGTCGCTGCAGCTTTTGCTGATCAAATCATTGATACGGAGCAAAGCGCGGTATTCTGAGGCTTTTCCCCACATTCAGCAACTAAATTCTAATCGCAACTGAGATTCTTTCTAGGTTATCTGACGCTTCTGCTCGTACATTTTTTCATCAGCGGCTTTCAACAGGCCATCGACATCATTAAAGCTGTTGTCATAAATGACCCACCCCACACTGATTCTGAGATAAAACGAGTGTGCTTCATAAACCACTGGCGTTTCGCATATCGCGCCTTGTAGCTTTTGCGTAATGGTTGCCACGTGTTGCTCATCAATAATGCGTGGCAGCAGTACCAAAAACTCATCACCACCAATACGCGCAACAATATCTGAGGTGCGTAGCATACTCTTGATTCGTTTGGCGCACTCAATCAATACCTTGTCACCTGCCGCGTGACCATAAGTATCGTTAATCGCTTTAAAACCATCAAGGTCGATATTCACCACGGCGAAAGTCTTCGTTCGCTGCTTCTGAACCGTTTTGAATGCTTGCTTGAGGCTATACATAAAGTAGCGTCGGTTTGGCAACATGGTCAGTTCATCATGCATTGAACGGCTATCAGCAATACGATAAAGGCGATAGATCATGAAGTAAGCGCCCATAAGAATCAGCATCAACCCATACCCAATCAGCCTAACACTATGGATTCGAGACCAAGGCACATCCATCAGTACGTGGTCGTTCCCCGATAACGCCAAATACCAACCTCCGTAAGGAAAGTTTACCTGTTCAGTTGTAAAAGCATTAGTAAACACATCTTCTGTTCCGTAGAAAACCTCGCCATTTTTACCAGCACTATTCGCCCCTCGAATGGCTAGGTTGTATTTGTTTTCAATCTTACCAACACCTACATCTTCTAACAGTGCATCTAAGTCGATAACCGCGCTCGATACGCCCCAATAGTTTTGATTAAAAGGAGGATCTCTAAAAATAGGGGTTCTTGTTATTAAGGCTTGCCCACCTTGGAACAGATCAAAAGGACCTGCAATAAAGGTGTTACCTATGTTGCGAGCAATCTCAACTGACTCCCATTGGATGGGATGGTCTCGATAATCAATGCCAAGGATCTGCTCATTGCCTTCCAATGGATAAACAAAATTAAGTACATCGTTTTCAGCAAGACCAATCAATCGAATGTGGAAGCCATCTCGAATAATGTTCTGAGCTATCTGATCCCAACCTTTTTGATCGCCATTAGGATTGATCGTTACAAGGGTTGAGAAGTTATTAAGGATATACATATCAGACACGATCGTCGCTTCTATGCGGGAGCGAATAATCGATAACTGCTTTTTAGCGACTGAATAGGATTCGTTCTTGAGGAAGGTTAATTGCTTGGCGTGAAAATACTCAATCGCACTCGCGACAATAAAGAAAAATAACAACGATAATAATTTGGCAGGCCACTGCTTGCTAAAACGACTTGGCATTCGAGAACCTCTAACACTTTTGTTCTGTTTACTGCCTTGAATCGGCTCATTTCTGGCTTGTTGTGTCAGTATGCCGACATGTTATTAAAAATCCACACTTTGAGTCTGGTCTACATTCATTATTGAGTCATTCATCACTGATAGCCAGTTAACTACCCTGATTATTCAATCAAAAAACCTAAATGAACCTTATAAAGCTTACATTGTATTGACCCAAGCCTTACATTAAAGGATTCATCGGTGTTATTTTATACTTACGAACAATCAGCTTGGTACCTTAAAAAATGAAGTTAAAGACCCTCACTCTGTGCACTTTATTATCTGCCTCTGTAGCCGTTGCGTTTCAAGCACAAGCTTCCTCTGATACATATGAGGCTGTTGACGTACAACAGAATAAGCAGGAAAAAAACGTACCAAACCTCCAATCACAAGCTGATTCTCTCGATACTCAACACCAATCTTTCAAACAATCAGCCGACCTAATTCGCACCACCTATGAAAGCCAACTCTTCACTCTCCCAGCGTTCAAAGAGGGTCACTACGGTTTACGTATGTATCGCCAAACATTGGACGACAAATACGCCGCAGCGGTATGGAGCGATATGGCCCGTGTCGCTAGTAAGCTCAGCAGCCTGTCGAATGATGTTCACACCATGGAGCAAATCGTCCTTTATTCAGAGAAACGTGTTGCTTCTTACGTCGGTGATGACGATGAGCGCAGTGTACGACGTTACAATATCACCAAGCATATGCCCGAATATCTATATCTAGGCGTTGATCTTCTTGGCTCTATGGCACGTGCCAATGAATACGGTTTGGAACACAAGAACGATGCCAAGCTACGCGAAATCATTCGTCGCTATGACTTTTCTCGTTATGTAACCAATGAAGACATGGTGAAAGCGTGGGCGGCTCAACTAGCGAATCAAGTTTACTGGCTACGTCAGTTGGGTGAACAAGATGTGGTTGATGAGTTCGTCGATACCTTCAAAAAAGCGTATCCCGACGACAAGGACAAGAAGCTTTCAAGCCAACAATACGGTAATAAGATCTATGGCATGACACATGTCATCTTTGGTGATTCCGAATACTACCAACATCAAGTAAGCGAGCAAGAGCACCAATGGATCTACGATTACTTTAGAGAAAACATCGATACCATCCTACTGCGTGCAAAAGAAGATGTGATTGCCGAAGTTGGCTTGACCTTCCTACTTGCTGGCTTGGAAGATGATCCAGTAGTAGAGAAGACCCGCCTTGCAATCCAAGCCTCTATTGATAAGAAACACGGGATGATCCCTTCTATCACGGGTGACTTTGACCTTGAGTACGGCGAACATCGCAACGTATTGGCAATCATGCTACTCGATTGGCAACAAGTGAACGAAGCGCCAACGTTCAAGGGCAACCCGAAAGTGTTTAAAACGATTCCTTACGGGCTCATTGAAAACCAACCATTGAGTAGATAGAAACTCCAAGGTTTATCTACAGAATCTAAAAAGCCGCACACCTTTCGAGGCCTGCGGCTTTTTAATGTCTGTTACGTTACTACAACATCAATCCAAGAATAGTCGTCCATCAAGCTTCAGAGACGGCTTTATTCATCACTATCGTGAAATCCCCTTCTGTGTAACCTTCAATCAAAGAGACATCGTCACACAGCGTTTTACAGAAGCGATAGACGCCTTGAGGATGATAACTCATCAAGGTATTACGCGAAGGATATTGGCTTGAATTGAGCAGATTAAAAATCACCGCCTGATTCGCTAGTCCAAACATACGAGTAATCATATTAGTCAGATAATCAGAGTCGCGAGAGATATAATTCAGTGAGCCACTGGCAATAACTACATCGTGCGCTTCTAGATTCATTTTACTCATGTCACCCGCCATAAACTTGCAGCGAGCTTCTGTGTACTTTTGCTTGGCCGTTTTAAGGAAGCCAGAGTGTTGATCAACACCTGTGTATGATTGGATCCGGTAGATACTATCGAGCAGTTCAAACAGATCTCCGTAACCACACCCTAAGTCCAAAACACTTTTTTTCTCAAAGTCTGTAGCGCGCGCGATCACTTCGAAGCGACACAACTGGCTCTCTTCGTTGGTCCAACCTAGAGACTTTGCCCTATCCCCTTTCCAACGATGGGTTTGCTTTCGGTGATACCAATACACCTTAAAACGATCTCGCCAATGCATTACATGCAACTCAACCACATAATCAGACTAGCTAGGCTTCAGAGTCGTTAGTAAATAAGCCACCGATCTTATAACCAATTGCATAGCAAACCGCGGCAACGGTCACGAACACCAGTGCAGAAAAGAAGTACGCTGCCGATGCTGCTACACCCGCGCCCCAGACAACACTAAATACCAAACCGAGATAAGCTTCTTTTGGCCACTGAGAGATAGGAAACTGTTCACCACCAGCAATAAGATAAACCAACGCAAATAAGCCAATGAAGGTGGTAATAAGACCGATGAGGACGCGCATGTTCATGGGAAGACCTTTGATTAATTGGACTTGGTTGCTTTTGTTCTGGTGAAAACCGATTGTTCTTAATCGAAGCCGAACGTTATTAATCGCAACCTAATGATATTGAAGTATATCGGATAAAACAGGCTTGCTCTATTACTCTTCCGAGTGAGCCTGAAACGCAATAGAAGCGGTGAGAGAAGTGGCAACTCCGAATTCACTTAACGAGCAGACACAA
The DNA here is from genome assembly GCF_013114525.1 of Vibrio sp. T3Y01. Classification (NCBI taxonomy): domain Bacteria; kingdom Pseudomonadati; phylum Pseudomonadota; class Gammaproteobacteria; order Vibrionales; family Vibrionaceae; genus Vibrio; species Vibrio sp. T3Y01. Next base: position 140,257 of record NZ_VTXJ01000010.1, read on the forward strand.
AAAAGCGGGCACCCTTCTTACGTAAACTCCGTAAGTAAGGTGCCCGCTTTTAGTGAATTTAGCTGTTTTTGCTAAACCTAGCTTAAAGCAGGATGAAGATACCCGCTAAACATGCACTCATTAGGTTTGCTAGCGTACCAGCAGCTACCGCTTTCAAACCTAGGTTAGCAACTTCAGCACGACGCTCTGGTGCCATTACGCCGATAGAGCCCAGTTGAATCGCGATAGAACCGATGTTAGCAAAGCCACATAGAGCAAATGTCACAATCACTTGGCTGTGTTCAGATAGCAGTGCTTTGTTCTCTACGAAGTCGATGAAAGCAACAAACTCGTTCATTACGATCTTCTGACCAATGTAAGAACCCGCCATTAATACTTCATCACTCGGAATACCGATTAGCCATGCTAGTGGTGAGAACAGGTAACCGAAGATTGCTTGCAGCGTGATACCCGCAAAGCCGAACGTATCACCTAGGCTTTCTAAGCCAGTGTTTACCATGGCAATCACACTCACAAATGCAATCAACATCGTACCAACGGCTACCGCAACCTTCATACCGTTCATCGCGCCGCTAGCCAATGCATCAATTACGTTGCTTTGGTCAGCTTTATCTAGCTCAATGTGGTCGTAGTCACTCGGTGTGCTACGTTCAGGAACGATGATCTTCGCCATTAACAAGCTACCCGGAGCCGCCATGAAGCTAGCAGCAATGAGGTATTTAAGTTCAACACCCAAGCCTGCATAACCACCAAGCACACTACCAGCTACCGATGCCATACCACCTGCCATTACAGCAAACAGTTCAGAACGAGTCATAGACTTTAAAAAAGGACGAATAAGAAGAGGAGACTCACCCTGAGAAAGGAAGATATTACCAGTCGCTACCAGAGATTCAGCTTTACTTGTGCCAAGCAGTTTTTGCACCGCTCCACCTAAGATTTGAATCACTTTCTGCATGATGCCTAAGTAATAAAGCGCAGAGATCAAAGCACTGAAGAAGATAATGATTGGAAGTACGCGAACCGCGAAAATGAAACCTTCAGTAGCAAGATCACCGAAAAGGAAAGCAATACCCGCGTCAGCAAAACCAAGCAGGCTAGAAACACCATTACTTAGACTTGTTAACGCTAACTGTCCCCATGGGAAATACAAAACTAAAGCTGCGAAGCCGATTTGAAGTAGTAGTGCACGAGTCACCGTTTTCCAGTTAATCGAAGAACGACTTTCAGATAGCAGGTACGCGCAAGCAATCAGTGCAATAACACCGACAAAACCAAATAGAATATTCATAATGTGTCCTAGTAATCCTTATAGAGTGAACATGAGCCAAGCGAATGACATCAAAGGAACAGGACAAAGAACCGCAAGCAAAACGCTACGCGATGAAGGGGCTAACAAAGTTAGCGACTGTAACAACGAGTTGTTCATGTAAAAAATCACCTTATACAAGCAGTGGAACGTAGCTGGTCCGGTCCGTGGGGTCATTCACATATCCATGTGACGGCTTGTATTGGCTAAGCACCGGCTTAAAACCGGAAGAGAAGTATAAACAGTTGATTGAGACTTTCATCACATTTTTTAACGCAAACGATCGCGCGGTCATAAAACATACAAAACGAACTAATTACCGCGATAATTCACTTTGTTAGTAATAAATAGGATAAGTACAAGTCACACTAAAACAAAAAGCCACAGAGCGTGGCTTTTTCAAAATATGATAGAAAACGAAAGTGATTAGTTTAGCAATGCACTTTTCACTTCAGTGTCTTGGAAGATTTCTTCGAAGCGTTGTTTATAAATAAGTTGCATCTCATTGATGATTGCACCGCCATCAGGCACATCATTCTCGCCTTGGAAGTTTTTGCTGAGTAACTTTTTGCCCGCTTCATCATAAATAATCACATTAACGTTGTACCAAGAATTGTCCGTGAACGCGTGAAAGTCATACTTCCATTCATTCAAGACGAACATCATTGATTTATTGTTGAACGCTTTCATCTGCTCAGCGACCTTGGTGATATCCTCTTCCGGTGTCGTTTCTACCGACTCAACGGCTACTTGCTGTTTTTTCAAGCCTGCTACTAATCTATCCGTTAAAAACTGAGACATTGGCTGCTGTGTCGCCGTGTTGTAGGTATAAGGAATACCTAATGAGCTGCGAATAATACCTTCGAACTTTGGCTCTTTATCGTGATCGAGAACGTATGGTCGCTTGTCGATCACAGCTATAGTCAGCGCTTTTTCTTGCGGAACTTCATTGAGTTGAGGCGCACTCTGCTCTGCGGTTAATACTGTTGCACAGCCAGAAAGCCCTAGAGATACTGCAGCAAGCAGTAAACTGACGAGTTTTTTCATTAGATTTACCTATCTTATTGTTTTGAATAGGCTGTTCTAACAAACATTGCCTCGCTCCGTAAATATTCATCAAATCAATAATTTATATAATCTTTATTTCTATAAATTAGCTCACACATCAGGTTGAATTTATTGAGTCGTCAATCAATAAAACGCTAAGTAACAAGCCCTTGTAAATGAGAGTTATGAAATGAACAAAATATGTTCAACCCATGTAGATCACCAAGTAAGCTCTTAGTTAATTCTGTGTGATTATTAGCAGTTTTCTGTGCTCTACCTCATTTACCGTGACTTCAAGATTCATCTTAAGTTTAGATACGTATATACTTTGTAGGTATCTCACCAAATAATATCTATAAAATACGAATAGAGCTGATCAGATATAACAGCCTTGAGACTAAGAGAGGAAACACGTGAAGAAAATGGAAGCTCCGCACGATATGAACATTGGAGCTAAATTCAAAACAAATAGACACGGTTATGTGACAGTAGTTGAATATTATAATACTCATACTGTTATCGTCGCGTTTGAAAACACCGGAAATATTCGAGCTATCAGTGCGGCTAAATTACGTACAGGCCAACTAACTGATCGTTCGGTTGCTCCTGAGTCAATTATGATTGGCGAACAGGTTGAATCGGTTAAACACGGAATATTAACCATTACTCAAGTTGAGTCTGAAAATATTGTTGTGTTAACAAATGCTGACAATGAAGAAATTAGAATGCTATTGCCAGCAGTACAAAAAATGAAAGACAAAGTTGAAGATATTGATGAAGATAAACTTGAAGCATCAAAACCAACTTCTCTAAGCCAGTTAACTAAAAGAAGTAAAAAGACTAAAGACGTTAATAGCATGCTTAAGAAAATGCTTACCGATTACGGAAGATACGATTAATTCAACATTTAATCTTAGCTAAACCTTTCAAGATTCAAATTCTAATATCCAAATAAAGATCCTCCTCCCTATCTAAATAAAAGACGTTGCATATTCAAGTGAGAACTTAATTTGATCAAGATCCCACTCTGAATTTCTCGCGCAATTTAACGAGATCTGCGTCACAATCTCATTTTGACTTTGTGACGCAAGTCTTATTGAAATCTCAATATTTCCATTAATATGCTCCCACACAATAAGAGAACGAAGTTTCTCAAACCTTAAAATCCAATCGAGACAAATATTATGAAAAAGATTCTTGTAGTTTGCGGTAACGGCCTTGGTACTTCTCTAATGATGGAAATGGCAGTGAAAGATGTGGCTAAGAAAATTGGTTTTGAAGCTGAAGTTGATCACGAAGATCTATCTTCTGCAGCATCAAGCACTGCGGATATCTGGGTTGCTGCAACTGACGTTGCGAATCAACTAAAAGAAGCGGGTAAAGAAAACATCATCAGTCTACAAAATATTTTTGACAAAGCATCAATCGAAGAACAACTAAAAACTTTCATGTAAGGTCAAAATTATGCAAAACTTTTTCGAGTTTATGCTTGGCTTATTAAAAGAGCCAGCAATCATGGTGGGTTTAATTGCTTTCATTGGCTTAGTTGCACAGAAAGCAGATATTTCTACCATTCTTAAAGGCACAATTAAAACCGTAATGGGTTTCCTAATTTTAGGTTTTGGTGCTGGTGCTCTAGTTGGCGCACTAAATAATTTCTCAGTAGTATTTACTGAAGCATTCGGCGTAAGTGGTGTTATTCCAAATAACGAAGCAATTGTGGCATTAGCACAAGAAGCATTCGGTTATGAAATGGCTCTAATTATGTTCTTCGCATTCGTTGTAAATATTTTATTGGCTCGTTTAACACCTCTAAAATATATTTTCTTAACGGGTCACCACACAATGTTCATGTCTATGCTGGTTGCAGTTATCCTGTCTACAGCGAACATTCAAGGTACAGCTCTAGTTGCAATTGGTTCGATCATTGTGGGTTCACTGATGGTTATCATGCCTGCACTTGCTCAGAAATACACAGAGAAAGTAATGGGTACCGATCAACTAGCGATGGGTCACTTCTCAACATTCTCATACCTAGTGTCTGGTTTCATTGGCAGTAAGTTCGGTGACACCTCAAAAACAACTGAAGACATTAATGTACCTAAGAGCCTAATGTTCCTACGTGACACGCCTGTCGCAGTAGCAACAACCATGGCAATCTTCTTCATGTTTGCTTCGATTGTGGCTGGCGGTGAGTTCGTAGAAACCGTTTCAAATGGTCAAAACTGGGTTGTGTTCACATTCATGCAGTCTCTTGTGTTTGCCGGCGGTGTTTACATCGTACTGCAAGGTGTGAAGATGTTAATTGCTGAAATCGTTCCTGCATTTAAAGGTATCTCAGACAAACTAGTACCTGGCGCAAAACCTGCTCTAGACTGCCCAATGGTATTCCCTGTGGCACCAAACGCGGTACTAATCGGCTTCCTTTGTTCTTTCGCTGCTGGCCTACTAGCAATGGCAGTACAAGGTGCACTTGGTTGGACAATCATTGTAGCGGGCGTCGTTCCTCACTTCTTCGTAGGTGGTGCGGCAGGCGTTTACGGTAACGCAACTGGCGGCCTACGTGGTGCGATTCTAGGTTCATTCACTCAAGGCCTATGTATCTCTTTCTTGCCTATGCTACTGCTTCCTGTTCTTGGCGGACTTGGCCTTGAAGCAACAACATTTGCTGACTTCGACTTCGGTGTGGTTGGTCTGATTCTAGGGTGGATTGTTTCATGAGTTTATTCGATTTAGTCGGTAACCAAGGCGTTATCATCAACTCTGAAGAAAACCTAACGGTTGATGCTGCGATTGATGTGACATGTTCAACACTACTAGCGAGCAACAAGATTGAAGCAAGCTACGTTGAAGCCATCAAACAAAAGCACAAGGACATTGGCGCGTACTATGTTCTAGCTCCAAAGATTGCAATGCCTCATGCTCGTCCTGAAGACGGCGTAAACGAAGCATCACTGCAGGTGACTGTATTCAAAAAAGGTGTTGATTTAGAGTCGGAAGATAACGGCGACGTTTACCTTTCAATCACTCTAGCGGCAATGGATTCAGATAGTCATATCCATACCATCATGGCGCTATCAGAGCTGTTCCAAAATGATAATGACATTGATGCCATTATCGCTGCAGAAACAGAGCAAGAGATCATCGAGATCTTAAAGCGATACTAACCTCGATATATTGCCCCTGAGCGACCAAGCCCCCAAATAAAAAGCGATAGCCTCGGCTATCGCTTTTCTGTCTCTCTTTAATCAATGCCAATTGATCAGCAAACTCGATTTATTGTCCTTACGGTTTACTGAGCCCTTGGTTTGATCATCTTAAAATCATAAAGACCGTCGTTGGCGGCTCTCTCCTTGAACAACAACTCCCCGTTATAAAACGTAAAAGCGAGCAAATCACGCTCATACTCATAAATATAAGCAACCGCTCCATCACTGTTGATGACCTGATCAGGTTGACCTAATCGATCAGTCACATCTTCAATGTTCGCTTGTCGATCGACTAGTTGTTCCAAACCGGCTTCATCGTAGCCACCTTCATCCATACAACCTGATAAAGCGGCAACCAAAGCTAGCAGTATGATTTTCGTTCTCAACAGCTTATTCCTTGAATGGTTTTTACAACCATATCAGTAGCCTTGCTACATCACTGTAAGTTATTGTAAACGCGCAACTAAAATGAGAGAGGATTAGAGCTGCTCTAAGATGATCACATTTCGTAAACCGGGTAAGCCCACTTATCGGTTGATAGCTCAAAGCAATACTGAGCGTGCTTCTTCAAACACTCAAACACTTCGCGGTCGAGCTTATGATTCTCAACGTGCTCAGTCAAAATCGCCATCGTCTCTTCCAGTGTCATTCCCTTTCGATACGGGCGAGATTGGCTCAATGCTTGGAACACGTCTACAACGGCTACAATTCGACTGGGCTGATCCAATTCTTCTGCTGTTTTACCCATTGGATAACCAGAACCATCTAGCCTTTCATGATGATTCGACGCCCACTCACAAATCTGAGGTGAACTAAACAGCTCCTGAAGTGCGAACCGTGTATCTGTCGCATGACGCTTAATGCAGCAATACTCTTCATCGGTGAGAAAACCCGGTTTATGAAGAATATCACCAGGTGTTTGTAACTTGCCGATATCGTGTACCAAACCAGCTAAATAGAGCTTACGCTGCGTTGTATATGAGTAACCCAATTGCTTGGCGAGATACTCTGAAAGCTGCCCTACCTTCAACGAATGCTTAAAGGTAAACGAGCTCTTGGTATCCACCACATTGGCAATAAACTCAGCAAAAGCGACCGTTTCATCCAACGACATCTGTTGAGAGAAGAATGGCACGGGCTCAAAATTGTCCCTCATGTTTTCGATGTAAGGGATCTCCATCGAGAACCAGAAGTCGTCCAAATCGACAAGCTCACACATATGTTGCACAAGGTTAGTTTCGAACATCTCATCTGCTTGTTCAGTCAAGCGTTCGATAATGCTCGCTTTACCATCAGGAGTAAGGTTGCCATAGCGATCGGAAGACGTAATGCCATAGAGATAATCAACCCTATCGGCAAGCATGACAATGGCGGCTAGCTCTTTCTCTAATTCACTAATAGGTAACGCTTTAAGCTCCACCCAAGGGGTGTGATGATAAAGCACTGGTTTAGAGAATATCGAAAGTACGGGACACTCTTTTAAGATTTGGTAGCCTTTCTGACAATGATGGTGGGTGGAATCAGGAACAAAACCTGAGACCAAACTGAGCTGTTCATCAATTTGGGATACACCACAGTCGTGAATGAGCCCCAACGAGAACGCAAGCTGTGCTTGTTCCTCTTCCCAACCCACACTCAGGGCACAGCGGTAAGCGATATAACCGACTCGTTGCCCATGATTTTTGCTTTCAAAACCTACGTTATCAAGCGCCTTAGCTATACCAAATAGAGCCTTTCTAAGGTCTACGGTTACGTCTTGGCAATGTTGATTCATTACTTAAGCCTAGAATTTTTATTGTTCTTATATATTTAGGCTGCCAATACTAATGCATAGTTAATGTTTATATACACAACTAATGTAAGGTTTAATGAGTTTCGTGATAGATCTAACGTATCACGGAAAAATCGTGCTACAAATGGTTGCATATTAAAAAACATGCGACATCATGTTTTGCCGACTAAAATCCACTCAACTGAAAAGTCAAAAAAGGAAATGCATGTTTAAAACAGTTATCGATGACGAATTGTCTATTGCTTTGGTTGAAGAGCGTTTCGCCTCTCACTATGCGGAAATCTCACAAAGTCAAAATGAGTATTTAAGTCAGTGGCTTGTATGGCCGCCACATTGTAAAACCGAACAAGATTTTAGGCTCTTCGTGCAGCGCTCACTACACGATTACGCAGAAGGTAAAAGTATGACCTGTGCCATCGTGTACCAAGACAACATCGTTGGTAACTGTAGTTTCAATACCATTGATCATGATATGCAGAAGGTAACGATAGGTTATTGGCTGTCTGAACCATACCAAGGAAGGGGAATTGTCACGCGTGTGGTTAAAAAGCTGATTGATATTGCTTTCCATGAGTTAGATATGGAGAAAGTTGAAATATCTGCCGCCGTCGAGAACCAAAGCAGCCGCAAGGTTTGTGAGCGCTTACAATTTAATTTAGAAGGTATCATTACTCGTAGCGAGAACTTGAACGGTCGTATCGTTGATCACGCAATCTATGGTCTCCACCGTTCAAAACAGTAGCCGTTTCTGGTTAAGAAGCCACGATTTAAACTATTGGGTGTCAGTTCAAACCATGGCTTTTGTTTTTCCTAAGCGAGTGTAGGCTCAATAAAGATAAATAACGGTTAAACCGCCTTAGCAATCACAATCGTGAACTTAGCCCCACCATGAATGCTACCATCGATCTTGATACTCCAACCTAACTTCTTCGCCGCAGAGTTTGCAATGGCAAGCCCCAATCCAAAACCACCGGTTGAAGCGCTTCTGCTCGAGTCTAAGCGAGAAAATGGAACAAAGACTTCATCACGACGCTCCTCAGGAATACCAGGCCCATTGTCCTCAACGACTACTAGCCAGCTTTCTGAGTTTTCATCTAAAGTCAGCCAAACATGGTCTTTAGTATAGTTGCCAGCATTCTTAAGGATGTTATCAAACACCAAGCGAGCCATTGAGCAATCACACTTAATCGTACAGTCTTGATTCACCTTTGATTCAAATGTCACATTGTCCAACTCAGAATAACGAATCCGGTCTAAACAATATTCAAGTAAACTCGCTCTTACTTTCACCAACTCGAAGAAGGAATTGTCCATAACATTTAACTTCGAGAGCATAATGATCTCTGATGTGAGCTCGTTGATATCGTCCACGTAGGTATCAATATCATCAAAAAGTGCTTGATGCTGCTCAGGCGCTCCTCGTCTCAGTATGTCAGTAGCTAACTGTATTCGGCTCAACGGAGTACGAACTTCATGGGGAATTGCTTGAGCAAATATATGGCTCTCTTTCACCTTGCTTTCTATCTCTTCAGCCATGCAATTAAAACTGCTAGCCAACTCGGAAACAGGATGAATATATTCAGCCTCAGAACGCGTACTCAGTTTACCTTTACCAAACTGTTTCTGCTTCTCAACTAACGACTCAATTCTCTCTTGAAAGCCTCTAACCGGTAAGTAAACACTAGCTCCAATCGCAATGATGACCGCGAGCAGAAGTCCAATTAAAAAGTGTCGCTCTGAATCCTCATACCATTCAATTTCAGGAGAAAAGAAGTCCCCTACTTCACAGAATGCAAAGCTAAACTTGGAATTCGGCAGTTGGTACACAGCCGAGTACAAGTTGTTTTCGCTAAGGTAAATAGGCACACCATTTAAGATGGTGTGTAACTCACATCGTTGACAAGGAGGTTCTCCCGACCAATTCTCTAACAGGCGTAAATTGAAAATAAAAAACTGTTGGTGACCTGTTCTATCGAGTTCCTTGTAGAGCGAATCTTCTTTGTCGCGATGCTGGATATACTGCTCAACAAAGTACAACCCATCATTGAGAAAGGTCTCAATCTCTGTTCTTCGCATATGTCCTTCACCAAGGTGTAGGAACAAAAATATTGTCGCCGACATCCCTGTAACAATACCAAGGTAGAGCCGAGCAAACATCGAAACAGAACGAAGCTTCTTTTTAATAAATTTAAGCAACCAGCATATACCCCTTATTACGTACAGTGCGTATTAACTGTTTGTCTTTTGCATGGACGCGCAGCTTTCGGCGTAAACCAGATACACGCATATCAATCGAACGATCGTTAAACGCGTAATCTATTCCTCGGAATAGCTGGCAACATTGGTCTCGGGTAACGACTTGGCAAACATTCTTAACAAGAAGGTTCAAAATCTCAAACTCTGCGGATGTGAGCTTCAAGTTTTGTCCGTATAAAGTGGCACTTTGGGCGGCGTTATTGATGACGATCTCACACTGGTTTTCCGGCACCGTTTCCGCCGTTGTTATAACCGGCGTTGCACGTCTCAACAGAGCTTCGATTCGGGCCAGCAATGCATGACCTCGTATCGGCTTAGCCACATAATCATCAGCACCGAACTTAAATAAGCTTACTTCACTCATTTCATCAGCAGAGGCAGTCAGCACTAAGATCATTCCATTGTAAAACTCACGAGCCTCTCGGCAGATTTGTGCGCCACTCATACCTGGTAGCATAAGGTCCAACAGCACTAAATCAGGTTCAATACTTCGGATAGCTTCAAGTGCCAAGTTTCCCTCATGAACGACGCTCACTTCATACCCTTCCGCCTCTAGGTAGAGTGTGGTTAAACGAGCGATCTCTTGGTCATCTTCGACAATGAGTACTTTGGTTTTCGACATATCTATCACCAGTATTTATTAAAAGCGTGGGCAGTATATATACTGGTCATATATCATCAATATTGTTATTAGAGTCAAGCCTTTACCGTACGCAAAACATAATAATCATATTTGTACATCTACGTTTACAAAATTAGACAACAGGTCGTCTGTAAGCTCCGATTTATATAGGCTCCGCAAAATGACACCGATTGCATTTAATGTCGTATCCCATCGTAATCGCTTACACTTGCTTTATTTTCTTACCCACACTTACATTAAAATTGTTTACAAAAAACAATCAAATCAACCATCTTTTAACCAGTCACACTGCAGTTTATAAAACCAAGGAATAGACCCAGTTTAGATTTAAAAACCAAAAAGTTCGACTGACCACTAAAGGAAACCGATTACCTGTTTCACTCATCAGCACTTTCTTTTTTTGCTCCCCCATTCCTTCCTATAAAGTCATTACCACTTCAAGTAACATTCACAATATCAATAGATGGCTTTGTAATTTGTCATTTAATCACTCCTTAGAGGGACCCTCTTAAAATGAATAAACCGCTTTCGCTGTTACTGGCTACGTCTGCTTTATTTTCAGTACCTTTACTTGCTGATACGGATAAGCAAGAAACGATAAAAAAGATTCAATCTCAGGTAAGTTCTTGGATTGATATTCAGGTCGCTCCGCAAAGCAGCATTATTCAAAAAATGGTCTTTGACTGTGAATTTTATAGCGCAACGCCTTATATCAAGTCTCCAGATGGTAGTGAAAGCAGTTCAGGTTCATACCGTTTCTACTCACAAAAAGGTGTATTAGGTACCGTCACTGAACCGTTTACGACTCAGCCACTGCCTGAATTAACCATGTGCTTAAAAGAAGATTTCACCCTAGCGAATCAAGACCAAGCGCAACTTCTATTCGAAGCTATCGAAACGGTCTATCCAAATCATTCTATGTTTGATGAGAACTTCCCAAAGGAAATCATAAAGAAACCAAATGGATGGCATTTTATTGATGGTGAAATCTTCGATGATAAAAAAGGCTATATCATCGAGACAACTCCGGAAGGGAAAGTGACCAAGATCATCCGCTCGTTAAACCTATAAACACACCTTTCTCACTAATATGGAGAGGGTTTGATTTGTATTAATAAGTCACCGAAGTAGGCCTGCCTGCTCGGTGGCATCGAACTAAAACTTCCTCACGTAGAGTCCAGCATGATGACAAGTTATCAATCTTTCGAGTACCTAAAGTGCCCTATTTGGATATATGACATCGATAACAAAAGAATCACATGGGCAAACCAAAGTGCTCTTCCTTTGTGGGAGGCAGAATCTTTGTTTGAACTGACGTCACGCGACTTTAGTGTCGAGATGTCAAAGGCAATAGAGGCGACTCTCGAAGAGTATCAAAGGCAATTTCTACGTGGTGAAAACATCAAAACATGGTGGAACTTCACCCCCAAATACATAGCCAAACGCGCACTATGCCAGTTTTCCGGCATTCCTTTACCTGATGCTCGAACGGGCATGTTAGTTCAAGTTGTTGCCGAAGAAGGCAGCCTTAAGCACGATCTCGCTTACTCAGACGGAGCGAACCTTTCTCTATTATGTGACCGTTCAGGTAAGATAGTAAGCACTAACTCCGCGTTTAATCAAAACTATGGCTCACCGTTTGCCACCCTCTCCGATTTTCTTTCCAGCGAAGAAACCGCAGCTCATTGGCTATTTTCAGCACGAACGGGGCAAGAGATCCTAGAAGAAGTGAGCTGTACAATAGGTGACAAAACCCATCACTTTGACGTTCAAGGCAAGTGGCTGTTCGATAAGAGCGAGCTACTGTTAGACCTAACCTGTACCACCAAACAAAAAGAAAAGCTGATAAAAGCCAGGTACAACGCGGAGCACGATTACTTAACAGAACTTCATAACCGTAGAGGGATCAACAACTTACTGCAAACCAGCATTGCCTACCGCTCCCCTTTTGAGTTGATGTTTGTTGACCTTGATGGCTTTAAGCTGGTCAATGACACCTATGGGCATAGCGTAGGAGATCAGTTGCTAAAACAAGTCGGTGAGCGCCTAAAACAACTAGTTGATGAAACCTGCATGATTGGTCGCTTTGGTGGCGATGAGTTCATCGTGATCGCTCACGCCTGCCGAAATCAAAACATTCCTCTGCTTTGCACGCGCATTATTGATGCACTAAACCGAAGTTTTCATATCAGTGGAATCGGTACTCTGTCTGTGGGTTGCAGCATAGGTACTGCAAACTTTCCAGATAACGCCATAGACCAAGAGTCCTTACTAAAACAAGCGGGGATGGCAATGCACATGGCAAAAGCTAACGGACGTAACCGCTTCCAAACTTTCACCCCGAGCTTAGCTCGTGCGCTTCATCGGAAAGTAGAAATTCGCCATCGCTTAGCTCGTGCCCTAGAGAATGAAGATCTCGCACTCCATTACCAACCGATCATGGATACCAGTGGCGATAAAGTGAAAGGCTTCGAGGCACTGCTTCGGTGGTCAGATAAAGATTTAGGGGACATTAGACCTGACGAGTTTATCGCTCTAGCAGAAGAAACAGGTCAGATTGTTCCACTTGGAAAGTGGGTGCTCAACTCCGCGCTTAAGCAGCTATCCATTTGGCACCGAGAATTTGATAACCAACTAACGATGAGTATCAACATCTCGAGTATTCAAATGCATGCAACCTTTGCAGACCAACTATCTGCAATGCTCAACTTCTACAATATCCGACCTCAGAGCATCGCCCTTGAGATCACTGAGTCATCCATGATTTTCAAACATGGCGAAGTTAGACAAGCATTGTGCGACATTGCCAAGTTGGGTGTGGAACTGCACCTGGATGACTTTGGTACTGGTTACTCTTCTCTATCTATGTTGCATGACCTACCTATTAGTACCGTTAAGCTTGATAAAAGTTTTGTGCACGGGTCACACAAAGGCAGCAAAGCCATTGTTCAAGCAACCCAAGCTATCTGTGACAAGTTAGGGCTAAAAGTGGTCGCGGAAGGTGTTGAGACAGAAACGCAGAAGGACTTCTTGGTCGACTGTGGTTACCAATATCTGCAGGGATTCTTGTTTAGTAAGCCTATCCCTTCAAATGAAGTCGAAAGCCAGTTCTTATTCCTTCGATAAGTCGGTGCTATTCACTTGAAATAGCGAGTAAACAATAGTGGTGAGTATAGACTCAAGCATCGTGTATTTGGCCTAACAACCTGCTTGAACATATCGATCTTTTAGCACCCGACGACAGTATGTTTCTAACTCATAAAATCTTGCCTTCGTCTCAATATTTCAGCTATCTATCCGCTCTTTATGTCAATTCTTGTTCAGCTCAAATGTGACCTTTTGTCGACTCATATTTGAGCTTCGATATTTTGTAGACTGATTTCGTCCATACAAAATGAGAAAGAGAATCATGAAAAAGAACCACTTAGTCTTACCAGCCATCGCTGTCGTTACAGCTTGCTTACCATTGTCTGCACTCGCAAGTGACCGCGACAACTCTATTGAGGCCGGTGTGACATTTATTGGGAATCAAGAGCTAGCAACCTTTGGCTATAGTAAAGCCCTATCGAATAATATTGTTGTCGGTGGTGGCTTTTCATTAGGCACGGAAGCGGTAGATTTGGACGAGCCAAACTCACAAGATGCATGGGGCTTATATTCCAACATTGGCTACCGATTTGAAATTGCCGAGTTTGATATCATCCCTAAGGTTGGTATCAACTACTTAAATGCCGATGTGGAATCGGGAAACGCTTCTTTCAACGACATCAATATCGATAATGTTTATGGTTCAGTGGGCGCCACAGTGAACTGGCGTATGATAGGTCTTACGGTGGATTACGGAAAGATCAATGATTCAGCAATGGTACCCGACGGTTCAGGTAGCACCAAACCATTCGAAGAAGATGTCGTACGTGTTACAGCAAGCTTCAACTTCTAACCTTTAGCTTTCCACTTATGTAAAAAGAAAAGCTGTCAAAAAATGGCTTAAAAGGAAGCCTAACAAGGAAGTCCGCAAAAGAAAGTCGACAAAAGCTCCTATTAGCCTGCCTAATTAGGGGCTTTCTGTTTGTAAAGCAATCAATAAGGGTGAAATTTGATTTAAACCTTTAATATAACAAGGTTTAATTTGAGTGCTAGATATTATACGAACCTGACTCATATCGATTCAAAATATCTCCTAACAAAATAGAGTGCAAACACCAACCAAAATCAGAACAATCATGGAATCAATATCACAATTTACACTTGCATCTAGACCTAAAATTAGCCACGTCCTGAAAAATCAAATTCAGATTTATTTTTAATCAATAAAAATTAGCAGCCATGATTTAAAGCCTATAAAAAAACCACTAATGATATTCCTATCAATACAGTTAATTTAAAAAATAAATAGATATAAACCAGAAATTAAATGATATTAATATCATCCTAAACCTAGTTATTAAACTTTATCCTGAAAATTTATGATAAATCTACCTCATAAGTAGACATCAAAAACACCACGCCCATCAATATTAGCACTACCTAAAATTGCAGCTGAAACCGCCGATATAGAAGCTGACAAATGGATAAATACCAAAACAAATGGATAAATCCCCCTTGTCTCTTGTAAAACCACGGCTTTCATTTATAAATTCAACTTTTGGGTGAACATCTCTACAACCTTTCATTACAGCCCGAATTCTGCGATTAGTATCAACATCTTGAGAGAAATGGTGACATTTTAGTTATGTTATTTAGAACGGACTCTTGGGTTGAATGACAATCCCAGCCACACATATCAATCACACAAATATAATAACTATCGCTTAGGAGTTGAGCTATGCACTGTTCTTTCAATATAAATAACAATAATGAAAGCTTGCAACTAATCTATAATGAAGAAAAAATATATATAAAGAGAGACAGTAATAAGATATCAGAGGAAACTCTTAATAGTAAAGAGAGTTTTGTCTTCAAGTATTTAATTGAAAATGCTTCAATTTCAAATCCTCAATCTGCCCGAGATGTTGAGGAGTCATTTAAATTACATTTTGATGAAGAGTTTAGTTTATATGCATTAAAAAACATTATCGCTTCTATAAGAAAGAAGTACCGAAACCTATGTAAGAAGGCAAAGGTTGATAATAATAGCGAACTCATTTCCAATCTCTATAAAGTCGGGTACTTCATTGATCTCGACAAAAGCTCAGAAAACCGCATCGCCCCCAAGCACAACATCAACCAGTTCAAACCTAGCCAGATAATGATGCTAAAGTTGATGCTCAACACTTATTACAAGGAGTTGATCAGGTCTCTGATAACCGTACTCACTGTGACTTCACTCTCTCTATTCGTTGTCTACTTTTTCCAAATCCTTTATACAACGAAAATTGCTAATGAATACAGCGAGAACACCAAGCACATAGCAGAAGAGGTAATGGATTACGGCTGTGATAGCGCGGGCGCGGTACACTCGTTAAGGCACTCGCTTAACCTCGATTCGGTGGTTATGACTACACCTTATGGTTCATGCTACATCTCTAAAAGTCGTTCTCAGTATGTTGAGCTCGATCAGATTGATGATTTTTACGATAGTGCTGATTTTGTTTATTCTCGTTTCAGTAACCCTGAAAATAATACCAAGCTAACGGTTCGTATTTCCAAAGGTTCTATTGAAGCGCGTTACAGAAACTCATTACTGCCTCTGCTGGTTGATTCCGTCTCTATTCAAAAGAATGGCTACTACATTCTCAACCTTGGCAATAACAGCCAGTCAATTTACACCTCACTGCTACCAAGCGGTGCTACCATCACCTTCTATAGTGACGATATCATTGCACTATGGAGCGTGCTGTCACTATTGCTCGCAATCCTACTCTATCGCTCTTATATTCTAGGGTTCTTTATCTATCTCTTTCGCTGGAAGCACATCTCGTTTGAAGAAGAACCAATCATCAATACAGAAGACAACACCGTTTTATACTACGAGTTGTTGTCTCGGGTACGTAATGTCGGTGTTCTTAGCTTTATTAATACGATGAGACGCACCAACCTACTGACTTTTCATACCATTTTGCTTATTGAAACGGTAAGAAACGCCAAGTTGCACAACAGCCACGAGATCTATGGTGTCAACGTATGCCCGAGTGCGTTAGTAGGGAATAATTTTTCCAAACTCAAAGAGCATTTGGACGCAATGGAAGCGAATGAGTTTGTCGTCGAGATCACGGAGTACTCAAACATTGGTTATGGCTGTGAAGTCATCGATAACATCAAAGCGATCAAGAAGCTCGGGATCACCATCGCCTTGGATGATTTTGGCACAGGTAACAACAACATCGAAATCATTAGCGTGATCTCCCCCACCTACCTGAAACTAGATCGCTGTTTCGTTAAAGACATTGAATCAGGGGAACATCAACAAGGTGTACTACTGAACATCTCTGAAATTGGCCGCTTATCAAACATCACGATGATTTATGAGGGTGTTGAAACGCGCAGACAACAGTACATATTGTGTCAATTGGGCTACAACTTGCATCAAGGTTACCTTTATAGCCGCCCTCAAAGTACAACGAGCTAACCTCTTGTAAACGCTTAACCGTATCAAGGTACCTGTGGACTCAAAGTCATCGATTGAATTAAGCGTTGTTGCACTTGAGGCTTTCAGAGTTCACAGGAAAATAGGCGTCTAGTAATCCTTTAGCAGTCAGTGGCTTATCAAAGTAATAACCTTGTAGTAAGTCACAATGGTATTGCTGCAACTTTTCCATCTGCTCAGGGGTCTCTACGCCTTCTGCCACGACTTTCATCTGGCAAGAGGCGCCAATATCAATAATGGCTTTTACCAAAGTCTCACTGTGCTGACTGGAATTCAGTTTGCCGATGAAAGATCGGTCGATCTTTATCTCTGTGATTGGAAGAGTATTAAGGTAGTTGAGTGATGAAAAACCGGTACCAAAGTCGTCAAGCGAGATACCAAACCCATAATCTCGGAGCCTTCTCAGTATCGGCTCGACGATATGCAGGTCTTTAATTAGGATATTTTCCGTCAGTTCAAGAGTCACTCGCTGAGGAGCAATGCCGACTTGTTCCACTAGACAAATCACCTTCTCGTCAAAACCAAGTTCGAATACCTGCTTGGGGGACACATTCACCGATACACACACAGCCCCAGGTCTGTTTGGCATCAAGTTAAGGGTGTCTTCACATGCTTTCCTCAACACAAATTCACCAATCTCGTGAATTTTTCCGACTCGCTCTGCCGCAGGAATAAAGTCTAACGGAGACACAAAACCAAGTAAGCTATTGTTCCAACGACACAGCGCTTCAACCCCTTTGAGCTGTTTGGAGTGAGAGTCCACTTGAGGTTGATAGAACACGCTGAACTCGCCGCGTTCTAAGGCGGTTTCTAACTGCTTTTCAACCGCATAGTCATACTTCACCTTTCGATTGATCACATCATCGTAAAACACCGCATCACCTTTGTTCGACTCCTTTGCCTTGTAGAGAACAATGTCCGCTTTGGTCAGTAACTCTTCGACTTCCGTACCATCATAAGGGTACATAGACACGCCTGCCGAACACCGTGTAGAAACGCTTGTCCCCTTGAGATTAAAGGATGGCTTGAAGACATCTTGTATTTGTTGAACCTTCCGCTCAGCTTCAATAAGATCTTGAATGCTTGGTAAACAGAAAACGAACTCATCCCCTCCAAAACGAGAAACAACATCGTTCTCTCCTAAAATCTCTTCAAAGCGCTTACCTATCTGCTTGAGCAGTTCGTCTCCACTCGCATGACCAAATTGATCATTGATACGCTTAAAGTTATCTAAATCAACAAAGACTAACGCCACCAACTTACCCTCAAGTTTTGAGTGAGCAATGGCACGGCTAACTTGAAGCTCTAGTTCAGAACGATTGGGGAGTGCCGTCAACGAGTCGTGTTTTGCCATATGTTGCAGTCGACGGCGACTGTTTTGGATTCGGCTAAAATCGTCTGCAATTCTCTGCTCCATTTGAGAGAAGCGAGTGGATATTCTTCGACTAATAAGGGCGCTGATGAAAATACAGCTCATCGTCACCAACACACTCAATATAAGAACAAGACCAAATTCGTTACGCGATTCAGCTAACAACTCATTTTTTCGTTTCTCTATCGAGGCGTTGACATTATTCAAGTACACGCCTGTACCGACGATCCAGTTCCAATCACCGACCTTTTTGACATAGCTACTTTTAGGGCCAATAACGCCATTTTTATCAGCGGTAACATAATCAACGAATCCTCCCTCTTTAGATTTCGCTAGAACATCTTGCTTAAAGCGACTTCCAAGGTCATCGTAGACGTTAACCCCTTGCCCTATATGAATTCGATTTGCGTGGAGTAAGCTGTCACCATTTTTTTCAAAAACAAACAGATAGCCATTGTCACCCACGATTACTCTCGACAATATTTCTAGAATCCTTTGATAACTGGCTCGCTTAACATCATCGAGAGACACGCCAGTACCAAAGTACCAGTCAAAGGGCTCAAATCGGCGAATATAGGTTAATTTCTCATAGTGCGTACTTTCGATATACGGCTTCTTTATATCTCGCCCCTCTAGTTCTGGGCGCGGAACGAAATACCGAGAAAACGCGCCATTACTCCGTTTAAGAAGTTCAATTTGCTCTTTGATGACAGCCACACCTTGAGTGTCTGTTGTCTTAAGTTGATTGGTGTTTTCAATTTCTGGGTTAAGAGGATGAACGAGTGACGTACCCTGCATGTCATAGGCGTAGATATATTCTTGTTTTTCAGCATAACTCAGCTTTCTGATCTCATTTAAAATCAGTTGCTTAAGTTTGTCTTCTGGCAGGTGTTGGTTCGAAGAGTAGATATTTTGAGCCGCAGTGTATGCCCTATCTAACCGTCGAGTAATGCGCTTTTTTACTTCATCTTCAACAAGGCGTTGAGTGTGTGTAATTTGCTGAGAAACCTGAAGCACCTGCGCCTCAATAGAGCCTTTTTGGGCGGCAATATAGTCGGTTCGAATTAACTCAACCAACGCCTTAACCTTTTGATTCACACTCTTGAACATCGCCATATTCAAGATGATCGCAGAAAAGATGATGATGGTTATTGGCAAATACTTGGTAAACCAGACCAATTTTTTGTCATTAATGTGCAACATACGAACTCAACACCACAGTACGGAGTGCCATATAGTAACGTTGTTTTTACTGAACATCCAACCATAAAAATATTATATTAATTTTTATAAAAGTCTTGCCAATACGAATAAAAAGGTTAGTGTTATACACATGTATATCACCATGCAGTTTTAATTATGACCGAATGGAAAGACGACCAACCGATCTTTAGGCAGCTTGCCACTAAGATCAGCGACCAGATTCTGCAAGGTATTTGGCTAGAGCAACAGGCCCTGCCCTCTGTGCGCGCTGTTGCTGCTGATCTTAAAATCAACCACCTTACCGTCATGAAAAGCTACCAGTTACTGGTTGATGAAGGCTTGGTTGAAAAGAAGCGAGGCCAAGGTATGTATGTAGCCGAAGGTGCACTTCAAAAACTGAAAGAGTCCGCACACCAAACTTTCATCAACACACAGATCCCAGCCATCGCTGAGACGCTAGGCATCATTGATATGAGTGTCGAAGAACTCGTGAAACAGCTAGAACAACACATCAAGGACAAGTCATGAGTACTTTACTTTCCGCGAAAAACGTCACTAAAGCTTATTCAAATCAAGTGGGTGTAGAGAACATCAGCTTTGAGCTAAAGCCAGGACAAGTACTAGGTTTACTTGGTCACAATGGCGCTGGTAAATCGACTCTCATCAAATCACTGCTTGGTGGGCATAACTATCAGGGTGAAATCGAAGTCAACGGCTACCACCCAATCCACCAGCACGCAGAGCTCATGCAGCACTTATCGTATATCTCTGATGTCAATGTGCTGCCTGAATGGATGACCATCAAACAGCTACTTCGTTACACCGAAGGTGTCCACCCAAGTTTCAACCGACAAAAAGCCGAGCTAACCCTAAGTAGCACCAACATCAAGCTCTCTTCCACAATCAAACAGCTCTCTAAAGGGATGAAAGTACAAGTTCATCTGGCGATCATCATTGCCACCGACACTCAAGTGTTGATTTTGGATGAACCAACACTCGGACTAGATTTGATTTACCGTGATACCTTCTACCGTCACTTGTTGGAGTGGTTCCACGATGGTGAGCGCGCGATGATCATTGCTAGCCATGAGGTTTCTGAGATCGAACACCTACTGACAGATGTACTTATTCTCAAACAAGGCCGCTGCGTGCTGAAGAAAAGTATGGAAGCGATCGAGAGTGATTACTTCATTATCGAAGTTGCTAACAACCACTCAAGCGACATTCAAAAACTGAAACCACTCACTTCACAACCGGGGCTAGGAACGACTAAATGGTTATTGGAAGGTCAATACAAACCACAAGTTGAATCACTAGGTAACATCTACAACGTTGGCCTTGCCGACCTATTCCTTGCAACACAAACGGAGAAGGCATAATGCACCCAAGTTTTTATATGCTAGAAAAAGAACTTATCGAGCACAAAATCAATACTCGATTACCTCTATTCGTTGCGTTGTGTGGTTTGTTACTGTTCGTGAGTCTGTTCTTTAATGGCGCGGCACAGCATGAGTTTTTCTTCCAGATGGAAGTTAACGGTGATGTGAGCGACATCCACAGAGAGTTCGCACAAGACCTTAACTCAGTGATCTACTTTGGCGCGGGCCTAATTTCACTGCTGCTTTCAACGCTGTATATCCCAAAAACACTGCGTAAAGAGCGTCAAGAGGGCAGCTCAATGTTTTGGAGAAGCATGCCGGTATCGAATGCTCTGACTCACGGTGTGAAGCTAGGCTTTGGTTTAGTGGTGATACCCGCTATCTGCGCCCTATTGGTTCTATTTGCCGATGTTCTATTCTGGATTCTAAACGTATCTAGCGAGCAACAACTGGCGCTATTAGTAGAACAGCAATCACTGTTTTATGTGCTCACCAATTGGTTGGTATTCTTTGGTCGAATGCTGTTAGTTGCCTTGGTGGTATTGCCGTTAGCGACAATGACACTGGCGATCTCGCAGCTGGTTAACTCGCCATTGCTTGTGATCTTTGTTTCAAGCTTTGCAATCAAATGGCTGGCTATCGCACTGTTCGGTTTCTATGGCATCAATGACTTCTTTTCTGTTATCGCTTCACTACCGATGAAAGTACTTACGGCAAGTAACCCGTTCAGCGCGCTCTCTGACGTCTCTATCTTATCTTTGAGTATTTACGTCTTGCTTGGTATCGGTGGCTATCTACTGAGCCTAAAACTCAATAGAACAGACGATGTGAGTTTGAAGACACTGTTCCAGCCATAGAGTTATCGCTGCTAATAAGCAACACGATAGAACAAGAAAGGTAGTAAAGCTTCTGAGAAATCGGGAGCTTTTTTATTGCCAATTAGTTTCAGGTAGTAGTTGGATCTGAAATAGTTTAAGGAAGCAGAGAGTAAGCCGAGGAGAAGATGAACCAAGAGAGTATTAATGAGCTGACATTAAATTGCATCGTAACGAATGCCTGCCAGCTCTTTGAGGGATGATTTCTTTAGTCGCCGACCAGATGAAGGTCCTTGAGAACACTATTGAAATCGGTTTGTTGCGTTTTTAGCGCCAGTAAATGGCTTTGTTTGAAAAGCTATCAGCTTTTCAAGTTTGTCGCTTTATCGTTTGAGATATAAAGCTTATTTCTTTGAAGCTTCTTTCGATGTGTCTTTCCAGTATTGGATACGAACGCGATGAAGCTGTGCTCTTCTCATTTTTTTCATAAGGTATATTTCCTTCTCATTTAGCTGCTCTTCATGAGCTATTTTTATTGCCAACCATTCGAATCTAACGGTGTTTGACGGCTAGTTCAATGATATAAATCACAAAATATAAAGAGTTCTGAGTACCATTTACATCAAAGTATGACCTAGATATCA
Organism: Vibrio sp. T3Y01; assembly: GCF_013114525.1. Classification (NCBI taxonomy): domain Bacteria; kingdom Pseudomonadati; phylum Pseudomonadota; class Gammaproteobacteria; order Vibrionales; family Vibrionaceae; genus Vibrio; species Vibrio sp. T3Y01. The sequence continues at coordinate 162,512 of NZ_VTXJ01000010.1, forward strand.
ACTGTGGCTCAATTTCATCGTATGAGCCGTTTTACGAATTTAAGGTTAAATATCTCAGATGACAAACTCATTTCAGTATCAATACAGTTCTATGATACCTATTTAATAGACCGGATTACCTCAAGTTTAGTTCCCAAAATTTGTTGGCAACTCACAATAAGTTACACGGTAACGTAAATCCAATGAAATCTCACTGTTTTTTATTCACACCGGTCTATACGATACAAACTCAAAATGGGATTATGTTTGTCACGGATGGCGCTTTTAGTAAAAAAGCGAGTAATAGTAAATTTAAATGGACGTAATAATGAGCAAGGTCATTCTACAAGGACATATTCTCGTGCCAGACAACGAACTAGAGTTGGTAACACAAGCGCTAGTCGTTCATAAGGAACTCACACTGGCAGAACCTGGTTGTATTGTATTTCGTGTCAGCCAAAGCACACTTCAGCCTAACCGTTTCGAAGTTTATGAAGAGTTCACCAGTCGTGAGGCATTTGAAGCCCACCAAAGTAGGGTTAGATCCTCCGACTGGGGCAAGATAACCAAGAACGTGACACGCCACTATCAAGTGACCGATGTGACCACACCATCATGACCCAAGCATTAGCCAGCCAAATCGCAGTCTTGATCTCACAAGATCCTCTGCGGATGAAGGTTTTAGAGTGCGTGTCTCAACTCGAGCTGCCGCAATGCTATGTGGCAGCCGGCTTTGTGCGGAATCTCGTCTGGGATCACCTGCATGGCTTTGACGTCCCAACACCGCTCAACGACATTGATGTGATCTATTTTGAACGCAGTGATAGTGACTACGAATTAAACCTTCAATACGAAGCTCAACTTCTAGAGTGGCTACCTGAACTCAATTGGCAGGTTCGTAATCAAGCCAACATGCACACTCGAAATAACGATACCCCTTATCAAAGCACATTAAATGCCATGGGCTACTGGCCCGAGAAAGAAACAGCCATCGCCGTAAAACAAAACCTCAGCGGGCATATCGAATGTATATCGGCTTTTGGCTTAGAAAGCCTATTTGATTTGAAGATCACGCCTAACCCCAATCGTAGTCGTGATACGTTTGACCAAAGAGTCCAATCTAAAAACTGGTTAACTCATTGGCCAAAGTTAACCATTGACCAGAGTTAACTATTGCTGACAGCTAACTATCAAACAGCTTCAAAGCTAAAACCATTGACTAATAGCCCAATCAGATCGAACATGCCTCACTTCTTAGCGAAACCGCACGCGGTAACAAACGATTTCTTCTTCTCGTCATACTGAGTAACAACCATGAACCAACAATACATGCTGCAAGCACTTGAAGCTTCGCACCAAGCCCTACCCGATTGTCAACCAAACCCACCAGTGGGATGTGTTTTGGTGAAGAACGATAAAGTAGTGTCTATTGGTTACACACAAAAGGTTGGTGGGAACCACGCTGAAGTCGAGGCACTGAATCACTATGACGGCGATATGGAAGGCGTAACAGCTTACGTGACATTAGAGCCGTGCTCTTTTGTCGGTAGGACACCAGCTTGTGCTAATACTCTGGTTAAAGCCGGTGTAAAACACGTTGTCGTCGCTATGCTCGATCCAGATCCTCGTAATAATGGCCGCGGTGTAGCAATACTGGAAGCGCATGGTGTGAAAGTTGACGTGGGACTATGCCAAGTAAAAGCGAGTGCCTTTTTAACCCCATATCTTGGTAAGTCTTAGAGCTCAGCACCTGTAGAGTTTAGCTATTGCGCTAAGCTTATTGAGCACTCGTTACTCAACATCCACCAAACCAGGTCTAACCCACGTCTACTCGATAAAGTGGGTTAGCTGGCTTATCAACAAAGTATGACCAGATATGTTCGTAAACCGCATGTTGGTTAGGGAATGGTGCCAACGCTTTCGCTTCCTCTAAACTGCACCAACGATACTCAGTGTGCTCATGGTTCAACTCTACCGCTTGGTTAGGTGGGCACAACACGGCAAATATTGGAATGAGTTGAATCACATTGACGTTAGCCTCGTAAAACTGCTCTAGAAATTGAGCGTTATACAGCGCTTTTGCCTCAATCTTTGTTTCTTCTTCAAACTCACGCACGATTGCCTGCCAGCCAGTTTCACCCGCTTCGATCGAGCCTGCAACATGGCACCAATACCCACCTTTCACACGCTTCATTAATAGCATTTTTGTTTGCCCGTCGATCTCAGAAAGAGCGACACCAGCCACAATCGAAGTATTGAGTGGAATCATAACGTTACCTTATCTTGAACACCAAACGTGCAAGCCTAGCACCCTTCGTTTATCAAAAACGTCTCTTGGAATGAAAAACGAGAGACCAATCATTAATTTGTATTGTTTGCCTGAACACTTGAGCATTGCGCAGGTAATCATGTCACTTCTTACAAGCGAAGGCGCTATTTCTTATTTGAGAGGCTTTTCGATAAAGAGTAGAATCGCCGCCTTATACTGTATTTATGCTCTCAAAGCATCGGCCATAGGCCCACAGTCATTTATCAACATAAAGTAAGACAACTATATGCACTCATCAAACTCCGCACACGACTCAGAAAACAGCCACACACCTGAGCATTGCTTCACTCGCTTTCAACAGCCGATCGAGTCATATTCGTTGCCAGAGCGTTTCACCTTTCCGTTTTATTACGAACCACACCCACTATGTGAAATCGCATCTCAACAGCTTCAACAGCATCTAGAAACACAAACCGACTGGCAACACGACTTCGGGCTAGATTCTGATGAAGGTCGCGGCAAAATGTTTGGTGTATTACTGGTGAAAAGCCCTGAAGGTGAACTTGGTTACTTCTCTGCTTTCTCTGGGAAAATCGCCGACCAAAATCTACTGCCCCACTTTGTGCCACCAGTATTTGACATGCTAAGCAGCGACAGTTTTTTCCATCAAGATACAGCCGACATGATGGCTGTGAATGCAAAATTCAAAGCACTGCAAGCTAACGCAGAATATCTAGAGTTGTGTGAACAATTAACACAGCAAAAAGCGCAGGCAGAACAAGAGATTGAAGCTCAACGCTTGTTGATCATTGAAGGCCGCAAAACACGTAAAGCGCAACGTGAACAAGGCAAAGCAAACCTTGATGAGCAGGCTTTCGAGCAGCTAAATAACGAGCTAAACAAAGCCAGTGTAGCCGACAAGAATCAGCAGAAGTACCTTAAACTCAACTGGGAACAGACCCTAAATGAGCTTCAAGGCAAAGTTGATGTCTTTAAAACTCAATTGGCTGAACTCAAAGAGCAAAGAGCACACATTTCTCATCAGCTCCAACACAAGTTGTTTTCACAGTACGCTTTCCAAAATGCGGAAGGAAACGTTGAAGACCTTAACCAAATCTTTGAAAACACGCCAAACAAGATACCGCCAGCAGGCTCTGGCGAATGTGCTGCCCCTAAATTGCTTCAATACGCGTACTTGAACGGTTACACACCATTGGCACTGGCTGAGTTTTGGTGGGGGCGCTCACCGAAATCAGAGATCCGCAAACACAAGAAATACTACGCCTCTTGCCAAAGCAAATGTGTACCGATCCTTGGTCATATGATGAAAGGTCTTGAAGTGGATCCAAATCCACTATTAGAGAACCCAGCGGAAGGCAAAGAGCTCGATATTCTGTTCCAAGATGAGCACATTGTTGTGGTTCATAAGCCGGCAGGGTTTCTTTCCGTACCAGGTAAAACCATCAAAGATTCCGCCTACACTCGCGTTCAGGAAATGCATCCCGATGTGGAAGGGCCGTTCGTGATCCACCGTTTGGACATGGCGACCTCTGGCATTCTGATATTCGCCCTCACTCGACGTGCAAACAAAAGCTTGCAGAAGCAGTTCATTACTCGTGAAGTCGAGAAGCGATATGTCGCAATGATTGAAGGCGTTCTAGCAGAAGATGAAGGCTATGTTCGACTGCCACTGCGTGGTGATTTGTATGACCGCCCTCGTCAGATTGTCTGCTACGAACATGGTAAACCTGCAGAAACCAAATGGGAAGTGATTGAGCGAAACGAGCAAACCACTAAGGTTTACCTGCACCCTAAAACAGGGCGTACACACCAGTTACGTGTTCACTGTTCACATGAAGAAGGGCTTCATATGCCTATCGTCGGTGATGGCTTGTATGGCAACAAAGCTGACCGTCTTCACCTACACGCAGAAAGGCTCGCACTGCACCACCCAATCACCAAAGAGTGGATGGAATTCCAGTTCGATGCAGAGTTCTAAAGGCTATCATCAATAACGAGCCTTAATGATAAGGAGTCACACCATTTGTGGCTCCTCCGTTCACTTCCCTCTATTTTCACCCGCTTGTTTCTCCTACCTCTTTCGGGTATATCGCCACGCTTATTGCACTACATCAAGGTTCATTTTGTTGTGAGGCGTAGGATGCCCCTCTTCAACTTTCCTTGAGGCCTTTGATATGTCATCAGCTGCTTTGAATTTACACCCTAATACTCAGACATCTTCTTTGATTGCTGCTCAAACACCAAAAGAGTTAAAAACAATTACGACCAGAAAACCGGATCTGAATTCGGCCATGTTAAATCTGATCGAAGAAGTGAAAAACGAACTCCCTCTATACGAATCAGAAACGTTTATCTGTGGGCCAAAAGGAAACTGCTCGGGTTGCTCTAAGAAACTGCTAGAGATGGTCGACACAGAATTGATGTACTGGGAACACAGTATCTCAATGGGACAAGGGCCAAACTTCGAAGAACTGCGTCGCTTCGGTAAGCTATGCAGCAGTGTAAGACGTGGCTTAGAAAGAAACGGGCTCGTAGAAAAGCGTCCGAGAAAAAGATAACAAGTTCAGAAGGTAAATATTACCGACAACACTTATCACTAACTGGTTGAAGTTATTAACTATAAGAGTGATAATGTTTTGTAATACAATTTAGCAGTCAGACAATATCTCAGAGGCTTTCGCTACCTTCTTTAGCGAGTCCATTCTTCATGTTTGATGTGTCTACGCCTTCTGAAACACAACATTACATCCATTAGAAATCTTTTCTTGGATAACGGGGAGAGACCTTGAAGAAACCACAACCAGTACTGGGTAAGACCGGTATGCTATTTTTCCTCGTGATTATCAGCGCGTTTCCTCCGCTAACCATCGATCTTTATTTGCCGGCACTTCCGCAAATGGTCGAGGTGTTCAATACCGATCAATCGATGGTCAACCTAACCCTAAGCAGCTACTTCGTTACCTATGCAGTCGGCCTGTTATTCTGGGGACCACTCAGTGAAAAATTTGGCCGTAAGCCGATTCTATTGATTGGCTTGGCGAGTTATATGGTGGCGAGCATATTGTGTGCAATGACTCACAGCATCGAACAGCTAATAAGTGCTCGTATCTTCCAAGCGTTTGCGGGCAGTGCCATCACGGTTATTGCCACCGCCATTGTGAAAGACCTTTATGAAGGTCGTGAACGTGAAAAGATCATGGCGACTATCATGTCACTAGTGATTATCGCACCCATGGTCGCGCCTGTATTTGGTGCCTTCCTGTTAAAGATCGCATCTTGGAGAATGATGTTCGTCACTCTCGCGATTTTTGGCGCATTCGCCTCAGTATTAGCGTTCTGCTATCGAGAAACACTTGAAACCAAGTACCAAGGTTCTATGTTCCGTTCATGGGGAAGAATGGGCGTAGTCATGAAAAACCGCTCGTTCGTCAAGCTACTGGTTATTTTCTCTATCACACCAATGGCGCTGATGGGCTTTCTAGCTGCAGGATCGTACATTTACATCAATGACTTCGGACTCACCGAACAACAATTCAGTTACGCGTTCGCATTCAACGCATTGTGCGCCTCATTCGGGCCAACCATTTATATGAAGTTGTCCTATCGCATGCCAGTTCAAAAAGTCATCACCGGATGTTTTGCTTTATTGGCGCTTGCGGGCATCTTCACCCTAACTATTGGTGACCTGTCCCCTTGGTTCTTCATGTTCATCGCTGCACCAGCGACACTGATGGCGATCATCATGCGAGTACCCGGCACTAACTTGATGCTGAACCAGCAAGACCACGACACAGGCTCTGCAGTTGCACTGATTCAGTTCTTTAGCATGATCTGTGGCTCACTTGGCATGGTCTTGGTTTCAATCCGCCCAGACTCGTTAATTGAAAACCTCGGCTTTATCCAATTATCCGTCGGCACCCTAGGTGGCTTGATGTGGCTAATGGTTAGAAACAAAGAGTATGTGACGACGAAGCTGAATTAAGGTTGTTCCAATATCTAATCTTGTACTTAAACACGATTTAGGGCGTCCTCGATCGTGTTCGAGGTCTCGTGATACCTAGCCTTAGCGCATATTAACTCCAATCACCTCAATTGGAGTTAATACCATGAATTGGACACATTTACTGTTCATACCCCTACTTCTTCTTTGCAATTCTGCCGTCGCGTTCGATGTCGGATTCACTCAAGTCACCTTAACTGACGACCCTAATCGCCCGCTAAATACTGCCATTTGGTATCCCACATCAGATAAATCAGACACAACCTTGATTGGCGATAACCCCGCTTTCATCGGTACGCAAGTCATCAGGGATGGGGAGGTTCAATCTGGTACCTTTCCTGTGGTGCTTTTATCGCATGGCTATCGAGGAAATTGGCGAAACCAAAACTGGTTGGCGACCAAACTTGCGAGTCGTGGCTACATCGTAACAGCCGCCGATCATCCGGGTACCACCTCTTTCGACCACTCTCCAGAACAAGCAGCAAAGTGGTGGGAAAGGCCACGAGATGTATCGCGTATGCTGGACTATTTGTTATCCGAAACCTCGTGGAAGCAGTCTGCTAACGTCGACAATATTACCGCGATCGGGCATTCATTGGGTGGTTGGACTGTGATGCAATTGGCGGGAGCGGAAATGGATAGGCAAACCTTTGAGGCGAATTGTCTCATATCCCCCAACCCAAGAACTTGTGGGCTTGCCGAAGAGTTAGGGCTATCCAAAATCCAAGCTAAAGAACCAAGCAATAAAGATCTTTCAGATCCAAGAATTCAACGTGTGGTCAGCCTTGATTTAGGGCTTGCTCGTAGCTTTTCAGTCGGCAGCTTAAATGGCATCACAGTACCAACTTTAATACTGGCTGCTGGGATCGATATAGGGGATCTTCCTCAGGCATTGGAATCTGGCTATATTGCCGAGCACATGCCACTGAACTCAAGACGCTACAAGGTCTATGAAAACGCCACCCATTTCAGCTTCATTCAAGGCTGTAAACCCGGAGCTATACCTTTGCTTAATGAAGAGGTACCAGGCGATGGCATTATTTGTAAAGATGGCGTTGGTACATCACGTGACCAGTTACATAATCTCTTCTTCAATGACATCGCTCGCTTTCTGAATCGATAAACAAAAAGAAAACACACTCAACCTAACATTTGTGGCGAACTTCGAAACTCACTCGGAGTTTGCCCAGTTATCCTTGAAAACTCTCTATTGAAGTTAGACTTGGTCTGAAAGCCTGAACTTAGGTAGATGTCAGTTATCGCTTCATCGGTTTGCTTCAGAAGAGTCTTAGCGTGTTCAATCCGATAGGCGTTAATCACCTTCGAAATGTTCTGTTGGTGAGTTTGATTAACCGCAGACGATATTTTTCTAGCAGGAATGCCTAGCTTTCGTGCCAAGCGATTGAGAGACAGGTCAGGATCCTTGAATACTTGGCGTTCTCTCATTAATGCATCGAACTTAGCCATGATCTGAGTAGTTTCTTCAGTTTGGTCTTTATCTAAGCTGCTCGCCTCTTCTGGCGAGCGTTGTGACATGGGAGAGAAAACCTGCGCTTGCTGATTTTTTTCTTCGGCAGGCGTGCTCATACTGACCACCATCACAGCGGACACAATGGCTGGAATAAGAACAAGGTAGCTAATCGATAAAATCAGGTTGGTGTGCTGCGCATTCAATAGCAAGATATCGTAAAAGAGCACACTGTCTACCAAAGCGGAGAATAGTAGCATTACACCTGCAACCCGTTCAGCAACCAACACTTTCGAGATATCGGTTAGCCGCACTTGTTCCGGCAAGGTGCTCGACGACTTCAACAGCAAACCACCATAGCCGAGATAGAGCAATATCAGCAATACATCAAGGGTTCCCGCCCAGAGGTGCGTGTAGAAAAGTGAGCCAACTAAAACAGCAATCGGACCTAACCAATGCAAATTTGTGTTTGGTTTACTTCGATGAGCCCCCGCAAAGCACAGCCAAGCCGCCGCAGGAACACTGGCTCCGAGAATGGGTTGTAAGAAACGAAACAGCGCAATGTCTACCGTCCATCGCAGGCCTACCACAGTAACCATTAACGCGCAGAGAATGATAAACCAAAATGGCTTTTGACTGGTTTGTGGGTAACGGCATCGAAGCAGCACACCTGTCATCAATAACAACAGCGCCGCGACAAATGGTAAAGGAATGGCAAGCATCAACAGTCCGTTTAAGTTCGAGAAAAGATCACTTCCTCTTCAAAGCACTTCATTAGCGAAGTAAGTGAGCGAACCAGTGATACATATTGAATATCAATCTATGGTAAATCATTCCTCTGACAAAAATCTAGAGCGAAACCTTGATGGTGTTAAACCAATGATTTTCATAAAGACTTTTCGGAAGCTATTGACGTCTTCATACCCAACTAAGTAGCTGATTTTTTCTACTGGTTTATGGGAACTTTCCAGTAGCTCACACGCGCTTTGAACACGCACGTGTTGAATATAGTTAATCGGAGTCAAGGTCGTCGCTTTGGTAAATTGTCGAATAAAGGTTCGTCGCGTCATGAAGGCTTCCTCCGACAATTGATCTAGTGTCAAAGGAAGGTGGTGATTCTTTTGAATAAAGCGCTGCACAGACACAATCTTGTCATTCCCATGAGCGTAGTTAGGCACAAAACTTTGGTAGTAGCGCTGCTCTCTCAGCCCCGTATCCAACACCAGATATTTACCCAAATTACGCGTATTGGTTGGCGTCGTGTATTTAGTCAGGATAAACAGAGCCAAATCCATCCACGACATCAAACCACCAGCAGTAATGATGTCATCGTCATCGATCAGGATTTTGTCTATATCCACTTCGATTCCAGTATGGAGCTCCGAAAACAGTTGTTGAGCTTGCCAGTGCGTGGTGACGGTTCGCCCTTCTAGCAATCCGGTTTGAGCAAGAATGAACACGCCAGCGCACGCTGAACACAATATTGAACCCTTTTGATGAGAGTCAATCAGGTAATCCGTTAGCCTATCATCACGCTCTAGGTAGTAGCTGCCATCTAGGTTGGGCGGCAATAAAATGATATTGGCTTTAGACTCTTCATTTGAGTTACCCGATGAAACCGATAAGTCGCCATAAGGCTTAATCTCAACCTGGAACTGAACCGTTTCACTTTCAGAATCAAGGCTGTTCGCCATCTGAAGGAACTCTTTTACTCCAAACACAGCGCTCTGCAGAGAGCCTGGGTAATCGATGATTTCGACCTTTACTGATTTTGTCACTATTGCCATAGAGTCTGTCATTTTTGACGTGCGTTAAAAAATAGAGAGTAGTCATAATATCCCTACACCACAAGACATTAACAACAAAGGTATGGATTATGAGCAATACTGCACTACTACTTATTGATTTCCAAAACGACTACTTTCCTTCATACGAAGGCGCGAAATGGGCACTCTCTGAAACAGAAAAAGCGGCAGAAAAAGGCGCGCAATTACTCGAGACATTCCGCAATAAGAAACGACCAATTGTTCATGTACGCCATGAATTTCCAACCAATGAAGCACCGTTCTTCTTGCCACATTCCGATGGTGCTCAAATCCATAGCAGCGTAGCACCTCTGCAAGGTGAGCCAGTGATTGTGAAACAGCAGATCAATAGCTTTAGAGATACAGAACTGGACAAAGTATTGAAGGAACAAGGCGTTGAAAGGCTAATCATTGTCGGCGCGATGAGCCACATGTGTATTGACGCAGTGACTCGCGCAGCAACTGACTTGGGTTATGAATGTCACGTCGCCCATGATGCTTGCACCACACTGGATATGGAGTTCAATGGCGTTAAAGTACCGGCAGCACATGTTCACGCCGCATTCATGGCAGCACTTAGCTTTGGTTATAGCAACGTTGCCACAGCAAACGAGCTAGAGAAGCTGCTTTAATCAAGATCCGCCTATGTGGTAAGCACTCAGATTCGTGATTGCCACCTAAACTGACGGTCTACATATTAAAAGCACAAAAAAGGCGCCGATTAAGGCGCCTTCTGACTAGAAACAATTTCTTATTAAGCTGCGGCAGTTTTACGCGCTGGGTGTTTAATAAACACAGCGACTACAGCCACGATTGCAAGCGCGAAACAGTAGTAAGAGTTAGACACGATCTCTAGCGGCGATAGGTTAAACACAGAGCCCAATAGCAATACCTGAGCACCGTAAGGCAATACGCCTTGAATCACACACGAAAAGATATCCAACAAGCTTGCAGAGCGACGTGGAGATACATCGTTCTCTTCAGCTAATTGGCGAGCCACACTACCAGAAACAATGATTGCTACCGTGTTGTTTGCCGTACATAGGTTCACCATTGATACTAAGCCTGCAATGCCTAGCTCACTTGCGCGGCCATTCGCTTGCTTAGAGTGAGAAGAACCAAATGCACGAATCAAACCGCTCACTAAGTTAGTCAGAAACGCTAATCCACCTTGGCGACGCATCAGCTCACTCAAACCACCAATCAGCATCGACAGTAAGAAGATCTCTTGCATGTTGCCAAAGCCTGAGTAGATGTCTTGAGCGTAATCCGTCATACCGTAGTTCTCAACAGAACCTAGGCTCACTCCACCCGCTAGCAAGATACCAATCGTCAACACAACGAACACATTCATGCCCGATACCGCAAGGATTAGGATAGTGATGTACGGAAGGACTTTCAGCCATTCAATTGGGCCTGTTTCAGGAACTTGAGTTGCTGTGCTGTTGAAAGCAAAGATAACAATCGCGATAAGTGCAGCAGGAAGTGCAATACGGATGTTCTCTTTAAACTTGTCTCTCATCTCACAGCCTTGCGAGCGAGTCGCGGCAATCGTGGTATCAGAGATGATTGAAAGGTTATCACCAAACATAGCGCCACTTAGCACCACGCCAGCAGTCAGAGGAATGCTCATGCCTGCAGAGTCAGCAATGCCTAGTGCAACAGGAGCAACCGCAGCGATAGTACCCATAGATGTGCCCATTGCGGTCGCAATGAACGCCGAAATAAGGAAGATGCCCGGTAGGATCATGCTCGTTGGGATAGCGGATAGACCAAGGTTTACCGTCGCATCCACGCCACCAGAAGCTTTAGCCACAGCAGCAAAAGCACCCGCCAATAGGTAGATCATACACATTGCAATAATGTCTTTGTGACCCACACCACCTAAGAACTGCTCGATCGCACGGTTCAATTTATCTTTGCTCAATAGCAGCGCTAACATCACGGCAGGCAGAGCCGCAATCGGAGCTGGAAGCTGATAGAAAGCAAAATCGACGCCTTGTAGCGACAGGTATGTACCCACGCCAATAAACAGCGCAAGAAAGACAATCAGAGGGATAAGCGCCACTGCCGAAGGGGCAATTACCGCATTAGAATTTTTCGAATTGGACATGGAACGACAACACAATAGAACAGGAAGGTGAGCAGACTAATGTCACACTTAGAACTTGTCAACGTCTAGACGTCTAAACGCCTAATTTAATGCAAAGTAATAAGAACCCTATTGAGCATCACGTAATAAAAAAGGCTATTTACTCATCAGTAAACAGCCTTTCGATAACAGATAGTGAGTCGCTAGAAGTTAGCGTTTCTGCTTGAACGTTACTTGGTATTCGCCAATACCTTCGTAGTGGAAGGTCGTTGGTTTATCGAATTCCATTTCCACGATACCGCAGTAAGAGCCCGTGATAATGGCTTCACCCGCTTGGAAATCAACACCACGACGCGTCATGTAGTTAATCAACCAGTAAATTGGGCTTGGTGGCAGTGTATTCGGGTGCTTACCGTCGAATGCTTGAACTTGCTCGCCTTGAGTCACTTCAATACTGATCTCTGCAGAAGTGAACGCTTTTTCGCGATCAATCTCAGGGCCAATAAATAGACCTTGATTTACTAGGCCATCGGCCAGCTTTTCATAGAACTCAGCGCCGCTGTCATCCGCAAAACGAGATTGCATTAACTCAAGTGCCATGTGGCAAGAACCAATCGCTTCGTTGATTTGCTCTTCGCTATAGCCTTCTTGGCTTGCAGGCAGGCTCTTAGCAAGCGTAAATGCAATTTCAGGCTCAACACGTACTACGTCGTTGTCAGCAAACAGTTCACAAACTTCGCCTTGCTGAACGCTGCCCGAGAAGATTGGCGCAACAACAAACTTGTCTTCAGCCAGAGGAAGTAAGCACTTCCAACCGCCGACTTTATCGCTTTTCAAATCGATCATTGAAGATTGGATCTTTAGCGCATCTTCCAAGTTATTCGGACGGTACTGTTCGTCCAATCTTGGTGCTTTAGTGCCAGCAACGCGACGACTCAATAGTTCTTCAGCTGCTTGTTTAAATACATTTGTCATATAATATCACCTTTAGTTTTATGACCAGTATAATATCGGATTTCTTAAAGCTTGAATAGACAATTCAACAACGGTGCTACACCGAAAATTCAGCCATCAATTTTCGCATATTCTAGACTCAAACAACTGAAATTATTTTGATTTAAAGACAACAAAAGCCAGTAAGTTCGTTACTGGCTTTTCGATGTGTTGCTGATGGTTAGGCTTTACTGCCCTTTCAAGGTCTTCTTAAGGTTTTGCATGAAGTCTCTGAAGTGAGGCATAAAATTCACAAACAGAGGATGCTTGCGATCTTGCATCATCAATGGACCGAGTAAGCGGATACTCACGCCTAGTCGCGTTGCTGATTGCTCATCTAAGCCGCTGTCTTGTTTGATCTTCTCAACAATCGCGAACATGTTTTCTCTGTCTTCAATTTCAAACTGCATGGTTTGAAGTTCGCGGTCTTCTTTAACGCTCACTTCTTCAATAGTGATGCGGTAGTTATTGTGTTTGCCTGTAAATGCTTTCATGTGGATCTCCTACAATACTGTGAAATGTTTTGGCTAGCTCTTCATGAATCGTTCTAGCTTAGGTTTAACCGTCATCGACATTACGACCATGATCGTAAGGCCAATAGGAAGCGCGGCAATAAATCCATTAAACCATCCACTGGTAAACGCCGATGTATCCGAAAATCCAATATTATTTGCCGCTGTTACAAATGCCATCATGGACTCCATTATGAATGCCATGATCAGTCCGACGATCAGGTTGCGAACTTTCTCGCCATAAGTTGTGAACACTCTAACAACGGCTTTGGTTACTAAAGCCATCATCACCGCGCCCATTGGCATCATGATCACGACAACAAGGGCTAACGAAGAAAGCCAGTTACCAATAAATGCCTCGCCGAATCCGACATTCATGTAAGTCATCACGGCCGTTAAACTGCCGCCAATCGTCAGCATTAAGCTCATCATGACCAAAATTTTGTATAAAACCGGTGTGCCTTTTTGCTCAGGAAGAGTTGGCGTTAGAGTTGCTTGAATCGTCATATCTATTTCCTGTCTTGAATTTACGAACAATTAAGTTGATAATGTCAACTATAAATACAGTAGTTGATAATGTCAACTACATTTCTAAGGATCGTTTATGTCTGATAACACATCGCTAGAGTCTATCTTTCGTTTAGTGCACTCTTTGAAACGTCAAATGAGCGAACAGATTGAGAGCTTAGACTCAGAGATCGCACCTATGAACATTCGTGTCATGAAGATCATTACTAAGAAGTCTCCATGTACCGCTATCGATATCGCACACTTCCTAGATCGTGATAAAGCACAGGTCACTCGGCTTATTAATGCCTTGATCAATCAGGAACTTGTGAAAAAGTCTCCGAACCCGGAAGACAAGCGCAGCCAGTTATTGGTTCTGACTGATAAGGGTCAAGAGATCATGAGTAAGGTCTCGGATATCGATCGAGACATGCTGAAGAGAATGACCAAAGGCATGGCCGAAGATGAGTTAGAACAATTCAGAAAAATTGCGAAGAAAATGGCGCAGAACTTAGAGAGCTGATTTTCAAAATAAAACGAAAAAACGCCACCGAATCGAATGATCAGTGGCGTTTTTTGTATCAGCTGGTTTTATACAGATTAGCGGTATGGCGACTTCTCACTTAGAAGAGAGTGTTAATTAGATGCCAGTTTCCACCATGCCTGAACAGGTACAGGCTCTGAGATCACCAAACGTTCACCCATCACTGGGCTTACCATTTTTACATCTCGCTCTTTGCTTATCGCCAGTGCTTGTTCCATTGGGTCTTGCCAATCATGCATAGAAAGGTCGAAGGTACTGTTGTGGATTGGCATCATCACCTTACCTTGCAGATCAATGTGCGCCTGAACACTCTGTTCTGGGAACATATGAATATCCGCCCAAAGAGAATTATACGCGCCCGTTTCAACCATGGTTAAGTCAAACGGCCCATAGCGCTCACCAATCTCTTTAAAGCCGCTGAAGTAACCGGAGTCACCGCTAAAGAAGACTTTCTTGTCTGAAGCGTTAATAACCCAGCTACCCCACAGTGTTTGGTCACGATCAAGCAAGCCACGACCAGAGAAATGCTGTGTCGGCGTCAACGTGAACTCAATATCTGAGGCCGTTGCCGATTCCCACCAATTCAACTCAATGATCTTCTCTTTATCCACGCCCCACTTTTCCAATAGAGCGCCCACTCTTAATGGCACTAAGAACGTTCCCACTTTGTCAGCGAGCACCTTAACGGCACCTTTGTCTAAATGGTCGTAGTGATCGTGGCTGATCACCACCACATCAATATCGGGTAGGTCTTGCAGTGTGATTGGTGTCGGATGAAAACGCTTTGGTCCCATCCATTGCACTGGTGATGCACGATCACTGAACACAGGGTCAGTCATCACTAACTTGCCATCCAGCTTCATCATCACGCTTGAGTGACCTAAGCGGTAAGCAACGTCGTCTTGTTCTTCGATCAATTGCTCAGCTGTCATTGGAATCAAAGGCAATGCAGCGCGCGGCACTGGCTCATTTCTTTCCACGGTTACATACGCTTTCAAGATTGAAAAAATATCAGACATGCCCGATTTGTACTCTAACTCACTGTTAGCAAACTTCTTTGGAAGCTTATCTAGATTGTCATTTGATTGTGAACCTGTGCTTACGATAGCGACCACGGCAAGTACTCCTAAAATCGGTAATAGATATTTTTTCATCGGTATCTCTTCAATCGTTGGGAAAGACCCAACTCAAAAACTACACTGGCTAGTTTACATGCCAAAAAACAAAAGTAAACCAGTGAGTGTAATTTATTTATTAACTGTATTTGGAAGAGAAGCGCTCCGTATGTCGAGCACAAACCAATGTAGACATCTTAAACCTGTACAAATATCGCACAGCACTCATTTCTAGACTTCATTTATTGACCATAAAGTCAGGTTTTAATTAACATTACATTTACAAATGGAATTGAATGTTTTTAGAAGGGAATCTAAATTGCACTTTACGATACGAACTAAAGCAATATTGGCGACGATCATCGCTGCGCTGGCTATTATTAGCGTGATGGGGATATATTCATTTCAATCAAGCCGAGCCATCTTGATTGACAGAACCTTTGAAAGAGAGCTACCTGCGTCACTTGGCGAGGTAAGCAATGAAATCAATCTCAAGCTAGAAACTCCTATTCTCGCTTCCAAGATGATGACGCTGTCTCCTTTGATGAAAAAAACCTCACTATCTGAGGAAGATCTTCGCGCCTATCTTGATTCCGTCAAAAACGAATTCAACGCCATCAGTGCCTATTACGTCTCCAACGAAGCAAGCACTTACTACACCCATAACGGTGCCCTAAAAACCATCTCTACGAATGAACAAAGCGATCAATGGTTCTACCGTTTCATTCAGTCAGATCAAGCCTTTGAGCTCTCTTTGGATATTGATGCTGCAACAGGCATTCCTGCGCTATTTGTTAATTATGTAGTCACTCGCAATGGCGAACGTATTGGCGTGACTGGTATTGGCTTAACTCTGGAAAGTATTACTCAATTGATCAGCAACTATAGCGTCGGTGAAAGCGGTATTGTTTTTCTTGTCGATCGACAAGGGATCATCAAGGTTCACCCAGATAAGAACCTGATTGGACGTTCACTAGACTCTTTAGGCATTAAAGCTAGTCAGTTAATCGGCAGTAAACAAACTGTCGTTCATGAAGCTATCGTCGAAAGTCAGCCGCAAATTCTGGGTTCCAAAGCGATGCCAAGTATAGGTTGGACTCTAATTACGCAAATTCCTAAACAAGACGTACTAGGTGAATTAAACGGCTTTAGCCAAACCATCATCTTTATGGCTCTGCTCATTGCTGCCATTTATACGCCGATCGCAGCATGGGCGACCAACAAGCTCTTGCTTCCGTTTGTGGAAGTAGCCGAGCGATTACAACAGATAGGGAAAGGTGGTGGTGACCTCACCTTTCGCTTAGATGATTCGCGAGATGACGAAATAGGACAAATCGCGAAAGGCTACAATCAGTTCGTGCAATATCTGAGTGATTTACTCAAAGATGTCTCAAATACAGGTATCCAAATATCTGAATCTATCCAAGGTGTCGATCACATGGCGCAGTCGATGGAGCAAGACATCAAACAACAAACCAGCCAAATAGAACAAGTGGCAACAGCCATTCACGAGATGGGAGCCAGTTCTGACGAAATCGCACAAAATGCCAATGGTGCCGCCGATAGCGCACAACACGCAGCGAGTGCGATCAGCATTGGTCAAAAGTCCGTTTCTGTCACTTCAGAAAGCATCGAGCATATGAACAAGCAGCTCGATGACACAACGGAGATTATCAATCAACTCGCTCAAGATGCGAACTCCATTGATAGCGTGTTAGATGTCATCAACAGTGTCTCTGAACAAACCAACTTATTAGCTCTTAATGCCGCGATAGAGGCCGCTCGAGCTGGCGAACAAGGTAGAGGTTTTACGGTGGTAGCAGACGAAGTAAGAACTCTCGCCTCACGAAGCCAAGCATCGACCGAAGAGATTCGAGGTATTATTGAAAAGCTTCAGCAACGTACTCAACAAGCCGTGACGGCTATCGAGACCAGCACTACCCTTGGCAGTAATTGTCAGGTTGAAGCCTCCAACTCAGAGCAACAACTCTCGAGTATTTCTCATAGTGTCGACGAGATGAATGCCATGAACATGCAGATCGCCTCAGCAACAGGTCAGCAATCAAACGTCATCAACGAGATCTCACCGCATATCTCTGGAATTTCTGAAATAGCCCGAGAGAGCGACAATATGATAGAGAAAACGGCGCAAGAGTGTCAGCACCTACGCGCCAAAGCAATGCATTTAACGAGTTTGGTTTCTCAATTCAAATGCTAACTTACATGGAACAGGAAATATGCTGACCACTCCCACTCAAGTTAATCAGCAGACCATACATTCTTGAAATCTGGCCATCCCCAGTTGGTGATGGCCACGTTTTTCAGAATCCCTTGGAAACGAACGGTCTGTAAGTGATGGAACATAGGCACTAACCAATAGTCTGAGATGAGAGTAGACGCGATGGGTTCTAGCTCTGCCAAGTAATTAGGCAGTTCAACCGATGCTTTATGACTATCCAAGCGCTGCTTGAGCCAGTCGCTGTTCATCTCTCCCAAAGCAGAGTGCAAAACAGGATCGTTCATCATCCATGAGAACAGCGAAGACGGAGCATTGTCATCGAGGTTGAGGTTACACAACACTAAGTCCTCCTTTAACTCGCCACTCTGAGAGAGCTGCGCCAACTCTCGAAAACTGTAGGTGTTCACCTCAACTTCCACGCCATAGCGTTTGAGTATATCGGATACGCAAATCGCACATCGATACAACGCATAATAGTCGTAAACCGCAATGCTCATCTTTTTCGGCAGTTGTGTCTCTTTCGAAGGCGTTCGATACAATTTCTGCCAACTTGGTAGTATATTTTGAGCTAAAGAGACACTGAACAAACCCTTGTTATGTTCCAACTGAAACAAAATCGCTTGTGGGTTGGTCAGTTGTGAAAGGTATTTGCGCTGCTCATTATTTAGTGGGCTAGCCGCTGAGTTCTGATTGAACAGGATAAACAAGCATCCATCCTCGACTCGGCTACGAAGGCCGTCTGTGTCTGCTGAAACAAGTTCCGCATCGCTTTTCCCTAATTGATGGAAGCACGATGAATCTTCATAAGGCGATACGTGCATTTGGCTATCATCGAAACGAGCAGTGCCCGTCATTGATTCCTCAAACTGCCAGATGGTCACCTCATCGGTTAACGAGCGACAACCATAATAGTGTTCAAATGCAGCGAGCTTGATTCGTTCATTGTTGGTCTCAACCACTTTAAATGGGCCGGTTCCAATAACAGCATGGGACACGGTACTTAATGGCGACGGTTCTCGGGTGACTTGCGCTGCGGGTTGAATCGAATATTTAACACCAGCAAGTAAGCCAGCAAAGCCGGTATCTGCTTTAGTGAGTTGAAAACTGATCCTCAATGGCTGCTCACTGTAAACCGAAGCGACATGGGCTAGCTCTGTCTGATAGAAAGGTAAGGTTTGCAACGCAGAAAACATCGAAACTAATTGCTTAGCATCCACAGGCTGTCCGTCATGGAAAGTAAGTCCCGGGCGCAGATAGAAAGTCCAAACGAGCTTTTCAGCATCATATTGCCAATGATGCGCCAGTTCAGGCTTCAACTCGCCTTTGCCATTACAAGTCACTAAACAACTGAACACTTGCCTGATCAAAAATCGTTCACTACTACGATGAATATGATGCGGGAACAGATCTTCGAACTTACGTTTGTAGGTTAATTGGACGTGCAGTAACCCTTCGCGCATCGTCGCACCGGATGTTTCTTGGAGAAGAGAGCCAAACACTGCACGGTCATTATCCAAAATAGAGAGCGCTTTTTCGTACTTGCCCTGCTCTATCAGCTTGCTGGCAACATGTTGAGTCAGTTGTTGATTGCTAAAGCGCAATGTCAGGTTAGAACGTTGATTCCTGCCAACTTTTGGCTCCCACACCACCCATTCAGCCTGATGCATCTTGCCGAGTAAGGTTCGTGCATGGCGCAAACTGGTAAACAGCTTGTCTGCCACCTCAGTCAAAGTCACCGAATGTGAGATGTTAGGCTCAAACGAATCCAGCCGAGTGTAGTAACGCATCATGTTTAGATCAGACAAATAATGAACCTTTTAGAAACAACCCTTCCTCATAAAGCCGATTATAAAACACATTTGTCTCTAAGTGACGATAAAAGCAAAAACAGGAACAACTTACCAAAAAACCGCCTGTTTATTACTTCCTGTTAAATGACCATAATTAATGGGTCAGCAAGGAACTTTGAGTTCCCACCAAAGCCTAATACAAGAGAAGTAATCATCATGAGAAAATACTATCTTAATAAGCTAAAAAGCACCTGTAGCAAGCTCGAAAGAGAAGCACTACGAACACTTATAGAGCTATGTAACTGGCGTTATTAGTACACTTTTAAGCACCAAGTTAACGCGAGTTGAGTACAACCTAATATGCTCCTACCCCCAATATGAGTTAGGTCTCAACTCGCTTTTCCATTCCAAATCCCCTCTCAACCCAGTTGTACCAATCGCTCACGCATTCGATAAATTTCTGTTGTCGACTCGACAAATTTAATTCGTTTTCTTAGTTAAACGAAAAGCCTTAAGGTTCGCCCCGAAGCAAGCAAGGAGCCTCAGAAAAACTGAAAGCTCAGCTAACAACTAATTTATTTGCAGTTACCAATCAGGTATTAACTAAGGAAACGCCATGCGTATCGCAATTCTTTCTCGCAACGAAAATCTATACTCTACTTCTCGCTTAAAAGCGGCTGGAGAAGCACGTGGTCACCAGGTCGATGTTATCGACACGCTGCACTGTGATATAGATATCGCGAGTAACAATCCGAAGATTCGCTACATGGGTGAAGAGCTACCTCAATACGATGCTGTTATTCCACGTATTGGCGCTTCCATTACCTTTTACGGAACTGCGGTTGTTCGCCAATTCGAAATGATGGGCACTTTTTGTATCAATGAGTCAGTTGCAATCAGTCGTTCTCGCGACAAACTGCGCTCACTACAACTGTTGTCTCGCAAAGGTATTGGCTTACCAAAAACAGGTTTCGCTAGCCGCCCAGACAAGATTCAAGACTTGATCAAAAACGTAGGTGGCGCGCCACTGGTTATCAAGCTTCTTGAAGGTACTCAAGGTATCGGTGTGGTTCTAGCTGAAACAAACAAAGCAGCAGAAAGCGTTATCGAAGCATTCATGGGCCTAAAAGCGAACATCTTGGTTCAAGAGTTCATTGAAGAAGCAAATGGCGCAGACATCCGCTGTTTTGTTGTTGGCAACAAAGTAATTGCAGCGATGAAGCGTCAGGCTGGTGAGGGTGAATTCCGCTCTAACCTGCACCGTGGCGGTACAGCTCAACTGGTTAAACTAACCAAAGAAGAGCGCGCTACAGCAATCAATGCTGCGAAAATCATGGGTTTAAACCTATGTGGTGTTGATATTCTACAATCTAAGAATGGCCCTGTTGTAATGGAAGTTAACTCTTCTCCTGGCCTAGAAGGTATTGAGAAAGCGACGGGCAAAGATGTAGCAGACATGATTTTCGAATTCATCGAAAAAAATGCAAAACCAAACGCTAACCGTACTCGTGGCAAAGGCTGATTTAACGCCGTTAACTCATGATTGGAAATGACATGAACAATAAAATGATCATAGGGAATACAGAAGCACTTTGCTTACCAGAGTTAGGGATAACTGGACTACATACACGTGTTGATACAGGGGCTAAAACCTCTTCTCTACACGTAGACAATCTACTATGTGTAAAAACAGACGGTGAGAACTTCGTTGAATTCGATCTTCACCCAGACGTTTACCACCTAGAAGAGACAGTGCGCTGCAAAGCGAAACTGAAAACAAGTAAAAGAATCAAATCATCGAACGGCGAAGTTGAACACCGTTGTGTGATTGAAACCATGCTAAAAATCGGCGGTCAGGAATGGCCTATCGATATCACGCTAAGCAACCGTCAAGATATGACTTATATGATGCTGCTTGGTCGTCAAGGCATGAGTGACAAAGTGATTGTTGATCCAGCGGGTGAATTCCTGCTGACTCACTAATCAGAGTCATCGTAACCGCTCCACAGGTTATAATTAAAGCTCGTCACAACGATATAAGGCCAGTCTCATGACTGGCCTTATTGCTTTCAATTCTTTAATTTCGAGTTGCCACTTTTGGCTGATCTATTTCTTAGATTTACCATGAAATTGAAAACCAAAACGCCAAATCGATAACAACAGTTTCTTGGCTTTGATTTTTGTTACCCGCCAATGTGTCACCGGTCTTCTTGGGGCGCTCATCAATAAGTGTTCAAAAGCTGTCTGACTAAAATCGACTTGTCCTCCATGCGCCACCAGCAAGGTATCAAGTTGCAAGTCATAGATGCGAGATACTGACTCTCGGTACTTGTTAGGGTGAAAGATAGGGAAAGGCGGAATCAGCTTCTTTTTCACTTCCACCATGAGGTCTGCCACATAGGCAACGCTGTGAGATGGGCAATAAACCGAAAGATCTCTGTCGGTGTGGCCCGGGGTTTCTAGAACCAACCAATCATCAAAACCCGGAATGCTCTCACCATCCGACAGTTTGTAGTCCGGCTTTAACTTTCTTGAATACCACAAGTTCGCTTTCGGCTTTCCTAAGCGGTTTGCCATCCATCTTGCTAATGCTAGATCGGTCAAATGCATCAAGATACCATCGATACCGTGATACCAATCCTTATCTCGGTTTGCTGCCACCAAGTTACAGCTCGTGAGCTTTCTGAGCTTGTGCGCTGCCCCTGCATGGTCAGGATGCATGTGTGTCACCACAACCGTGTGGAGATCAGAAAAATCACGCATAAGTTCGGTTTCAATGAAAGTCTTCAAATGCGGGATGTCGGCTCGACATGCGCCATCAAGCAACAGTAATTTGTCCGGATACTCGACCAAATACATGTCTTGGATATAGCCTTTAATGGTATGCAGTTGCAAACCCACTCCTTGTGATAATTCAACTGGTCAGACCTATACCATAGCAAACTCATATTTATTTGTAACAAATTTGTTAACTACAAAATCACATCAAAGTACCATGCTCTTCCGCTTTTTATCGTGACGACAAAATACGTGATTTGTTGACCTAAGTTATTAGGACTATATATGCGCCTCTAATTTATTGTCTGAGTGCTATACATGAACCAACTAATCGATGCTCTTTCTACCCAAGGCTACTTTGTTTGGGATGACTTCTTAACGCATGAAGAAGTGGTGGCATTGAGGGATTGCATTCCAGAGAACTGGAAAAAGGCTAGGATTGGCCGTAACGATGAAGTAACGCGAGAGTCGACCATTCGTAGCGACAAAATTCAGTGGGTACACCGCGACATGGGTGAGCCTGCTTCTCTGTTCCTCGACAAAATGGAGCAGATTCGTTTAGAAGCAAACAAAGCGTTCTTTTTGGGTCTGTTCGAGTACGAAGCGCACTTTGCTAAATACGAAAAAGGCGACTTCTACCAAAAGCACTTAGACTGCTTCAAAGGCAATGAGAACCGCCGTCTGACTACCGTGTTCTACATGAATGACGAGTGGACAGAAGAAGACGCAGGTGAGCTTGTAGTTTACGATCTACAAGACAATCACATCGCAACCATTCCGCCAAAATCAGGTCGCCTGTTTGTGTTTTTATCTGAGCAGTTCCCACACGAAGTTCTGCCAACCAACACAGAACGATTCAGTATCGCAGGTTGGTTCCGTATCAACGGCGTGAAGGACAACCAACTCGATATCGCTCACTAAAGCGAGGTTCGAGTCAAAGCTTAATCTCATCCAAAGCCTCTCCACTCGAGAGGCTTTCCTATTAGTACTGCTAGAAAAGTAGTAATAGAAAAATATCACTTTTATGAGCCGAATCCTGTGTAGAGACTCTTGCCCAGCAATTACTCTGGCGTATTCGGGAAAACTGATATTTAATAAATATTTACGATGCGCATTCAAGAAGGATTAATTATGTCATCTATCATCGTAGGTCACCGTGGTGTAGCGGGTACTCACCCAGAAAACACCAAAGCAAGTATTGAACAAGCTGCTAAACTTGGCTTGAAATGGATTGAAGTCGATATTCAGCAAACTCAGGATGATGAGCTTGTCGTTTGCCACGACCACACTCTCGAACGCTGTAGTGATGGCAAGGGCCGTGTTGATGAACACACTTTGGCAGAGCTGCGTCAGCTTGATTTTGGTGGCTGGAAGTCAGAACAGTTCGAAGGAGAAAGAATACTCACACTTAGCGAGTTACTTGAACTTGTTGAAGAACATAACCTAAGCGTTAACCTAGAGATAAAAGTCGATAGCCGACACCAAGCCCCTCATGTGGTTGATCTTCTACACAGCGAGCTGATCCGCTCAAACATAGACACGGACAGAGTGCTGCTTTCAAGTTTCAGCCATGAAGTTGTTGCAGAAATGGCTCACCACTTACCAAGATACCGCGTTGGCGTGATCACAGAGCAGCTCTCTCAAGACGATCTTCTGCTTATAGATCAGGTGAAAGCGTTCAGTTGCCACATGAATTACGAAAACGTCAATCAGGATGATCTTAATACGCTTGCCGAAGCAAAGATTCAAACATGGTGCTACACCGTCAATGATCCGTCTAAGTTCAAATTTCTATCCACCGTCGATGCGATATTCACTGATTTTCCAGATAGATTTAGCGCGAAAAATTGACCAAGCAAATACCAAAGTAGTAAACGTTTAAGACGGGAAAATTTACCTCGATAAACCTTAAAATTAAGTAGCAAACACAAGTGAGTAGGAGTACATTCCGCTGCTCACTTGGTTTCATTAGCTCGCACTATTTAGGCAGCTTTATTGGTTACTTAATTTATGGATCTCATTTTTAGTCCAACTTTCCCAATTTTGGGTGCAATCTTCATTTTTGCCGCTATCGTTCGTGGCTTCTCAGGCTTCGGTTTCACCCTAGTCGCATTGCCTCTAAGTGCGTTATTCGTGCCGGTTATTGAGCTTGTTCCTGTGTTCATGCTTATCGACCTACTTGGCAACGTTCAATTACTGCCTAAGGTCAAAAAACATGTCAATTGGCGCTGGGTAGCCAAGGTATTTATTCCTTGCCTTGTGTTCACACCTGTTGGCCTGGTTTTACTCAAATCAGTTAGCCAAGACACCATTATCTTGATCATCAGCGCCTTTATCTTTGCGTCTGCACTTATGATCTACCGAGGCTTTCAATATAAAAGTGAACCGAGATTTGCTCCCTATATCCTAGGAAGCCTTGCTGGAATAATGAATGGTGCGGCTTCTATGTCTGGTCCACCAATTGGCACCCACGCATTGGCGAGCCCTGTGGCCCCGCACGTCGCCAGAGCAGGTTTGATTGCGTTCTTTGTATTGGCAGATTCGAGTGCCTTTGTTTCTGCATCCATTGCGGGGCTCGTCGACCGTGATGTGGTTTGGCTTACATTGGCACTGTTACCAAGCAGTATGTTTGGTGGCTATGTGGGTTCGAAACTGTTCGAAAGATTTGGTGGCGAGAAATTTAAGCCTGTCACTATCGGGCTGCTTATCGTGATTGCATTCTTTAGTGCTGGTCGAGTTCTGCTTTAACGAGCTGTCTAATTTCTGAAAGGAAAATGGGTACCAGAGCCTACCATTCGATGTGGATAGGGGTGCCCATTTTGACTAGTTGAATAAACTCATCCATATCTTGGTTGGTTAATGCGATACAGCCATCTGTCCAATCGAAACTTTGGATAAAACCTGGCGCACGACGTTCACCGTTTTTAATACCATGAATTTTGATGTTACCACCTGGGTCAACATCATTCTCTTCAGCCCACTGTCTATCAGAAGAGCGCGGATAGTTGATGTGTACCGAACGGTAAAACTCAGAGCGCTCCATGATATAGTCGAGCGTGTATTCCCCTTCTGGCGTTCGGTTATCCCCTTCAAAGCGTTTATGACCTTTCGGTTCCTTACCCAAAGCGATACGAAACTCTTGTACCACTTCATCCCCTTTGAGCAGGTACATTCTGCGTTTCGATTTATCGACTTTCACTAAGGTCACTACTTGCAACAGAGGATCAATTTCAGAAAAAGAATCGGGCGCCATGTAGGGTTCTAATAATGAAGCTTGAGCAGAAGCTTTAGGTAAGCGTTGCGATGAACCTTGTGCCAGCTGAGCAATTTGAGTGGATTGACCTTCACCCAGCGCCTCATCCACATCAATCACATGCTTTGATTTTGAAGTGCCAGTAGAGTTAGGAGAGGAAGTTGAGATGCGTTGTGAATGAGCTGGTGCTGACTCAAAGACAATGGTTTCAATAGCGGTAGCGTCAGACACTATCTTCTCAACGACGATCTTTTCGGCGAGTACAATCGGACTCATCAAAAATAGGCATAGTGATAGTGGTAAAAACGGACGCACCCTTATATCTCCTCAAAACGCATCGACATGATTCGGGACTGAGTCTCCATTCCTAGCGACTCATAAAAGCTCTGAGCTTGTTGATTAAACTCCATCACCTCTAATCTTAATTCGATCGCTCCTTGAGCTTGCGCCCATTGATTGAATGACTTCATTAGCGCTCGACCAACGCCTTTACTCTGAATTTGGTCACTCACCACAATAGTGTTCACTCTCGCCACCTTATGAGACTGAATAAAGCTCACGCCTTTGTTCTGCGTGACCTTACCCGCGAGAAAACCAATCACTGCATCCTGTTCAACAGCGACAAAGAAAGCCCCAGTAGGGTCAATCATTAAGCCCAGCCAGTACTCCTCGCTGTCTGCTTTGCTTTGTGACGGCGGTGCAAACACCATAGGCGCACCGAGATGATGTTGATGATTTATCTGATCAGAGAGCGCTAAAATCGCGTTGATGTCAGTTACCTTAGCATTCCGAATTTGCATATCATCACCTTGTTTGAATTCAATAACACCTTAGCAAAAATGGCTTAAATGTGCACCGTTCTACTGGTCGACTCAGACACTCTGTGAAGGCAGGTGATCAATATTAGGCACTAAGTTTAAGGAAATTGTTCCGCAAATCTCGAACACAACCCCCGCCTTTGAGTGCTACTATCTTCGCAGACCCTAAGTATCGGATACCACTATGATTAAGTTCGCTGTAATTGGAACCAATTGGATTACACAAAAGTTCGTTCAAGCTGCACATGAATCACAATCGATGCAGTTGACTGCCGTTTATTCGCGAAACCTAGACCGCGCCGCGCAGTTCGCACAAGAATTCAGTGTTGAAACCACATATGACTCACTCGACGCATTAGCCAACGACAATACGGTTGAAGCGGTATACATCGCCTCACCCAATTCGCTGCACTGTGAGCAGTCGATTCTGATGATGGAGCATGGTAAGCACGTCATCTGTGAGAAGCCTGTTGCATCGAATATTGTGGAAGCCACACGCATGTTTGAAGTCGCTGAGAAAAACGGTGTGGTACTGTTTGAGGCGTATAAATCTCAATTCCTGCCTAACTTTAAGCAAGTCCAACTTGGGCTAGAAAAAATCGGCAAGGTACATAAAGCGCACATCAACTACTGCCAGTATTCATCGCGTTACCAAAAATACCTGAATGGTGAAAACCCAAACACTTTTAATCCGGCTTTCTCAAATGGCTCATTGGTCGATATCGGCTTCTATTGCGTTGCAGCAATGGTAGCGCTGTTTGGTGAACCTGATAACGCCCAGGCATCTGCAAAACTGCTGGAATCAGGCGTTGATGCGCATGGCTGTGCCATCTTCCAATACACTGAATTTGACGTGACCCTTGCACACTCTAAGGTCAGCGACTCATATGCGCCAAGCGAGATCCAGGGTGAGCATGGTGCGATCATCATTGATCACATCGCTGAATGCACCGACGTTAAGATCCGCTATCGTGATGGCAGCATTGAAAATCTCACTCAAGTGCAAAGCGAAAACTCAATGAGTTACGAAGCGCAAGCCTTTGCTGATTGTATTGCTGGCGATCACACCACACAAACCGATGCTAAACAGCGCGCATTAACCGTTGCCAAGTTAATTACAAAGATGCGTCAACAGGTTGGTGTCGTTTATCCTGCAGATAAATAATACAGACCATTAAACTAACACTCTGATTTTAATCACATATCAGTTTATGCATAACTAAATTTAATCCTTACGACAAATAACCGGATTAGTTGATCAGAGGGCTATCTGATTAAATCCGCGTTCGATATCTATCGTATTTATTTAATTTATTGAAGGTGTGTAAAGTGTTTTCAGTTGACGATCGCGTTGTAGCAACAAAAGGTGTTGAACTTGGTGAAATGGTAGTAACTGGTCTAAGTGCTGGTGGTTACTACGTTCACGTTACAACAGTAGAAGGCGCAATGCCGCTTACTTACCCAATGCAAGATCTTAAAAAAGCATAGTCTAACCGCTCTGCTCTTTTAGTAGTCACTCTGCTAAAGGTAACAAAATTGAGGCCTTGGCTGCTTTACTCTTCTGCATTAGAGTGAACAGCCAGGGCCTTTTTTATATCTGCTACTTACCGCCAGCCTTCCTACAGGTTTAGTCATTGCAGCAAATTCGGTTCCAACAGACAATAGGATAAATTAAAGCGTAACAACAAAGGCTTATTGCCTACTGATACGCACTCTCTATTGATGTTTAGTGTTTACAGAATTTTCTGGTACATTAGCATCACCTTATACTCACAATGACCATGAACTGAGGGAAGCTATGAAGCTTTATATTTACGACCACTGCCCTTTCTGTGCACGTGTCGCCTACATTGCTCAATCTCTAGGCTTAAACATCGAACTTGTTTCTGTGGATTATGATGATGCACAAACTCTTATCGATTTAATCGGTAAAAAGATGGTACCCGTATTACAAAAAAACGATGGCTCTATCATGGCTGAGAGCCTAGATATCATCGCTTACTTCATGGATTTGAAATCTAGTGACGAGCAGCGTGAACCATCAGAGCAAGTGACCCTGTTCCAAACTCGCGCATTCCCGCTAAGCCAGCGCATCGGTTTGCCACGTTGGTGGAAACTAGACCTTGCTGAGTACCAATCACCAGCAAGCAAAGAAGCATGGCGCGCAGCCAAAGAAACCGAAGAACTCAACTTCGACAAGCTGATTGAGCAAACACCGCAGTTTGTTGAACAGATTAACCCGCTTCTGAAAGATGCAGAGCTGCTACTGAACTTAGAGAACGGGGAGTCTTCGCAGCCTCTTATCGACCAAGCAGTGTACTTCTCTATGCTGCGTGGCTTCTGCGTTGAGCCAAGCATCACATGGCCACCAGCTCTAGAACGTTGGTTAGAAAAGCAGAGTGAAACGCTAAAACTGTCTCTTCTTCGCTAGAACGATTGCAACAAGCACAAACAAAAAATCGAAGCCATCAGGTATCTCTCCCTGCTAGCTTCGATTTTTTTATCTTTCACTATTTCGATGACATCAAGCTCTTGTTATTACAACAGGCGCCTTCTCAAGCCGGTTCGCTCTAGGATACGGGTAGAAATCTCTTCAACCGATAATGAAGACGTGTTGATGTAAGGCACAGCTTCTCTACGGAACATCGCCTCTACGGTTTGTAGCTCATACAGACACTGTGAGTCGCTCGCGTATTCACTGCCCGCTAAACGATTCTCACGGATTTCAGTCAATCTTTCTGCATCAATGGTTAAACCAAACAGCTTATGTCGGTATATCTCAAACTCTGGCAGCAGCTTTAATCGTGCCAAATCATCATGAATGAACGGGTAGTTTGCCACTCTTAAACCAAACTGCATCGCCATATACAAGCTTGTTGGCGTCTTGCCACTTCGAGATACCCCCAGCAAGATGATGTCGGCTTCTTCCAGCCCTTTGAGCGTGATGCCATCATCGTGTGCGAGTGTGTATTCGATTGCGGCAATACGGTCGAAATACTTCACCGAGTCCTTGTTCACACTGCGTGAGCGTTGCAACTTAGGAGTCGGCGCCATATGGATGTCATCTTGCACCTTCTGAACAATACTTTCCAACACGTCATAGCAATGGGCAGGCGCTTCAAGCAACTTCGCTTTGATTTCAGGAATCACAATCGAAAAGAACACCAAAGGTTGCTGGCCACTCTCACGGTACGAAGTTTCAATCTCTTTCAATAAATCAGAAAGTTTGTCCTCACTTTCAACAAAAGGAAAGGTTTTCTCATTGGCTTTGAAGGGAAATTGACCTAGAACAACATGCCCTAAAGTCTCACATGTTATGGCCGTTCCATCAGAAACATAGAATACATCACGACTTTGAATATCAATTTGCATTTTTTATTTAATGTTTAAAATTATTTTGAGTAGGATGGTAACCATAATATATATAACAAAACCCTGCTGACTATTACGTCCCCCACAGCTTTAAAAAATAATTTACATTTTTTTAAACTGATACGTAATCGTTTGCCTTTAAATCCCTACAATGCTTGCTATGTTTCTGGAGAAATAAATGCAAAATAATACCCTATGGTTCAATGGCCTATCCATGGAAGATGTCGACAAAGTCGGCGGTAAGAACGCCTCACTGGGCGAGATGGTTTCTAACCTATCCAATGCTGGTGTTTCTGTACCTAATGGTTTTGCTACCACTTCGTATGCGTTTAACGACTTTCTTGACTACAAAGGTCTTGATGAGCGCATCCACCAACTACTTGATGAACTTGATGTTGAAGACGTTGACGCACTGCGTAAGACAGGTGCAACGATTCGACAATGGGTTCTAGACGCACCCTTCCCAGAATCACTAGAGCAAGACATCCGTGATAACTACCGCGAGCTAATCGAAGACAACGAAGAATTGTCTGTAGCTGTGCGTTCATCTGCAACCGCAGAAGACCTTCCAGATGCTTCATTCGCAGGCCAGCAAGAGACCTTCCTTAACGTGAAAGGCATCGACGCCGTACTAGAAGCAACCAAGCACGTTTACGCGTCTCTGTTTAACGACCGCGCTATCTCTTACCGTGTACACCAAGGCTTTGACCACCGTGGCATTTCATTGTCTGCGGGTATTCAACGCATGGTTCGCTCAGACAAAGCCTCTTCAGGTGTGATGTTCACACTGGATACAGAGTCCGGCTTCGACCAAGTGGTATTCATTACCTCTTCTTGGGGTCTAGGTGAAATGGTTGTTCAAGGTGCTGTGAACCCAGATGAGTTCTACGTGCACAAGCCAATGTTAGAAGCAGGCCACCAGCCTATCGTGAAGAAGACCTTTGGTTCTAAGTTGATCAAGATGATCTACTCAACCAACCAAGAAATTGGCAAACAAGTTGATATCATCGACACCGATACGCAAGAGCGTAACGAGTTCTCACTAAATGACGAAGAGATCAAAGAACTAGCAAAACAAGCGATGATCATTGAGAAGCATTACCAACGCCCGATGGACATTGAGTGGGCGAAAGATGGCATCGATGGCAAGCTTTACATCGTTCAAGCTCGTCCAGAGACGGTATGTTCTCAAAGCGACCAAAACGTTATCGAGCGTTACGAGCTGAACAACAAGGCCGATGTGCTAGTTGAAGGCCGTGCGATCGGTCAACGTATCGGCTTTGGCCCAGTTCGTTTGGTTGACTCTCTAGACCAAATGTCACTGGTTCAAGAAGGCGATGTACTAGTAACAGACATGACAGACCCAGATTGGGAACCTGTGATGAAGAAAGCCTCTGCGATTGTTACCAACCGTGGCGGTCGTACTTGCCACGCAGCAATCATCGCTCGTGAGTTAGGTATTCCAGCAATCGTTGGCTGTGGCAGCGCAACAAGCAACCTTGAAGACGGTGCGACCGTGACAGTCTCATGTTCTGAAGGCGAAACCGGTTATGTCTACCAAGGTGAGCTAGAGTTCGAAATTAAACGTTCTGAGGTTGATGAGCTACCATTGCTACCGACTAAAGTGATGATGAACGTGGGTAACCCAGATCGTGCTTTCGATTTCGCGCAAATTCCAAACGAAGGTGTTGGCCTTGCTCGTCTAGAGTTCATCATCAACAAGATGATCGGTATTCACCCGAAAGCACTGCTTAATTTTGACGCACAGTCTGATGAGCTTAAAGCTGAAATCACACAGCGTATTCGTGGTTACAAAGATCCTATCGATTTCTACGTAGGCAAACTAACAGAGGGCATCGCGACCATCGCTTCTGCATTCTGGCCTAAGCGTGTGATCGTACGTATGTCTGACTTCAAGTCGAACGAATACAGCAACCTAGTCGGCGGCAAAGAGTTCGAACCACATGAAGAGAACCCAATGCTGGGCTTCCGTGGTGCATCTCGTTACATCTCGCCTGTATTCGAAGACTGTTTCGAGCTAGAGACTCAAGCGATCAAACGTGTTCGCAACGAAATGGGTCTTAAGAACGTTGAAATCATGATTCCATTCGTTCGCACACCAAGTGAAGCGGCATCGGTTATCGACATTCTGGCTAAATTCGACCTTCGCCGTGGCGACCAAGGCCTGAAAGTGATCATGATGTGTGAGCTACCATCGAATGCAATTTTGGCTGAAGAGTTCTTGAAGTACTTCGATGGCTTCTCTATCGGCTCAAACGATATGACTCAGCTGACGCTTGGTCTAGACCGTGACTCTGGTGACGTTGCACACCTATTCGATGAGCGTAACCCAGCTGTGAAAGCGATGCTGAAAATGGCTATCGACGCGGCAACCAAAGCCGGTAAGTACGTGGGCATTTGTGGCCAGGGCCCATCTGACCATGATGACCTAGCGGAGTGGTTAATGGAGCAAGGCATCAGCTCTGTATCCCTAAACCCAGATACAGTTATCGATACATGGTTGAAGCTAGGCAACGTTGCTAGCAAGTAACCTTCTCTAATCAAGATACGAATAAAGCCAGTCAGTACGACTGGCTTTTTTATTTACTGTATTTTAGGACGAAACACGGAGCACTTTAGAAGTAGTATCTAACGCCTACCCAAGCTTCAGTTTGCCACTCACTCGGCATAGACAAACCATTCACATCGATATCACCTTTAGTGATGTCATATCGAGTATTCAACCACCAAGTGCGGGCACTGTTCATTGGTACATTCAGTGATGTTTTCAACGAGAAGTTTTGCATGTTGATATCACTCCCCGATAGATCTTGCCACTCTGGCACTAAAGAAACATAAGCACCTGAATCACCTAAGTGCTTTGCCGTGATAAGCCCAAGCGAATAACCTGTTAAGTCGTCTTTAGATGAGTTCATAGCGGGAATCTCCATACTGCCTGTCATCAAACCAGCTCTTGGGAAAACCAAGAAGCCACCGGTATAAGCTGGATTGATTGCTACAACACCGCCGACCGACAACAAATCATTTTTAATGCTTGTGCGTGTATTGACGTAGTCTAACGACAGACCCACTTTAGGCGTAGCCTTAGTACCTGTCTCGAAAACATGGAAATACTGGATTCGCGAATTGCTGTATTCCGAACCAAAGTCGTTCGGATCGCGCTGTACTTCATCATTGTCATCAACAAAGGTCGCTTCTGCGAGTAACGCAAACTGCTGACCGTTATCCATACCACCAGAAACCTGTCCCTGAAATTGAATATCAGAACTGCCGCTCACCATCAGCGCAGTCTGTGTATACACCTTAGTCACGTCGGCAGGGTCGATAACGCGCTCTGACTCAGCATGTACGGGAATCGATAAACCTAAGCTCAATGGAATAATAAGGGCAAACTTTTTCATTATATCTCTCGAAAGTCGTTTGCTTCTTCCTTGAAGCTAGAAAGTCCTTCTGTCTCAAATGGGTTGTTATTTGTCAGCAAGTAGTTTTGCAGCAGAACGCATCAGTGCAGGGCCTTTGTTCTCACCGAAACCAGAGTGGTAAGGGTTGTTCGAAAACATTACGCCAACAAAATCACGCTCTGGATCGATGTAGATGAACTGACCAAGGTTGCCACTTTTCGACATAGCACCATCATTGAAGATGAAGTCGAATTGGTAGGCGTTGTAATCGGCTTTTTCGTTGTAGGCGTGCAGTGAGCTGCTCTCTTTGCTAGTACCAACAAAGGCTTTTGGATCACCACCGTTGCGAATACGATCAATCACGGCTTGCGAGATAACCGGCTCATCCGCTACTGCTTTCCAGCTTGGCGTAAACAGAGTGCCCCAGCGAGCCATGTCTTCAACTGTTGTCGACACCAAACCAACGGCGATCGCCATGCCATCAGGCGTTAGGTTGAACTCCATCGATTGGCGTGCATGTACTTTTGACCAAACACGGTCTTCAAACACTTGAGTCCATGTTTTGTTTTCGATGTTCTCCACCATTTTGGTCAGAACCATGGTGTTGATAGATGCGTAACGGAAATGGTCGCCCGCTTTTTCACCTTCGAGTTTCTCAGCCCCTCTTGCCACATTCATCCATGTTTCCATCTCGCCTGTTTTAGCTCTTGGCGAGTTGAATGAGGCTGCAAAGAAACGCACAACATCTGAGTCAGGGTTTAAGATCGATTCAAGCGTCTCTTCGTTATCAAGCGCGGTAGACATATTGAGCACTTGATGCACGGTGATCGCTTCCCAGTTAGTCCCTTTCAGTTCTGGAACATAGTGAGTAATGCTCTTTTCTGGATCGACTTTACCCTCTTCCACCAGCATCGCGACAACCGTACCAACCGTAGTCTTGGCCGTTGAAGCCCAAACGTGACTGTCTGTTGGGCTCATCCCCGGATACGCTTCGTAAACGATCTCACCTTTGTGAATTAGCATGAAACCTTGAGTTCTGAACTGTTCGTCAGCAAGGTACTCAGCCATTGTCAGCTCGCCCTTGGTGTCTGTTTCTACCTTGAGCTTGGCAAGGCGTGGGTCAATATTTTTCACCAGTGGCTTATAGTTCTCGCTCGGTGCAGCAAACGCCGTTGGCATAAACTCACTCATGTGCAAGTTGTAATAAACACTGTGGTCACCACCCATTTGCCAATGGAAGTTGTTGAAGTTTTCTCGTGCTGCGTTGACAAATTCAGGGGTGAACGCCTTTGGTGCATCTTTGACAGTCAAAGTCACTTGAGCACCTTCAACTTTAAGTGCAGCTTCCACTGGGTTATATGCAAATACAGTTGATGACACAGCAAGCGATGAAATAGTGAGTGACGATATAATTAGGGTAAGGGGTTTAAGTTTCATGTTCTTCTCCTCATTTGGGTTGGAAGAAGTATATGGAGTTGCGCTACACTTAATTAGGTCATTTGGTGACATTTAGAGAGTGAGCGTAAACAGCAATGAAAGCATCATCGAACACCACCAACATACTGCTGAGCTCTACCAGTAACATCGCGCCCTATATCCAATATTGCGAAAAGCGTTCTCTTAACTGGCGCTCGGTTGCTACCGAATGTGGTCTGCCAATTGAACTGACGCACTCTAACCAGTGGTTACCTACCCAAGATTTGATTCGCTTTATTCATGGCTTAGAGCGGGCATTTGGCGATTCGATAGGGATTGAGGTTGGACGCAAAGCGACGCTTGAACAACTCTCACCAGAACTAAGTAGACAAATCAGCCAATGTACATCCCTTGAGCAAGCGATACGCTGCTTAATTGCGGAGATGCCTACCTTAAATAATCACGTCTCCATTTGGACGGAAAAGCGAGGTGGAATGTGGTGGCTATGTCATCGCAGCAGCTATCACCCTTCTACCGTAGGGTTTGAGCAGGCTGAGTGGTTTAGAGCCCTTACCATAACTAGCCTATGCCGCCTTTTTATTAATGAGCGCTGGCAACCTTCACACGCCAAGCTTGTTTCTTCTGGCAAAAACGCCGACAGGCTTCCGCACCATTTCCACTACACTAACATTCAGTTTCAACAGTCATATGGTGCAATAGCTGTCCCTCTAACGGATGATTATCGAGCTATCTCTGAACAAGATGCCTCACAGAACTGGCATCAAGCAGTCGAAACTTTGATTAATACCTATGCGACCTTGCCTTGGTTCAACATCGAATGGTTTGCCAGCATGCTCGGCATGACAAAGCGGACACTGCAACGAAACCTGAAGAGTAGAGATATTCTATTTAAAGAAGCCAAGGAAAAGGTGCGGGAAAACAAAGCGAGAAAGCTCCTTGAGGAAACAGAGCTATCCGTGCAAGAGATCAGCTGGCAGGTGGGCTACAGCGATTTGAGTAACTTTAACCGTGCCTTTAAAGGTTGGCTGGGGTGCACAGCACCAAGCTATCGAACTAAAACGAAAAAGTCCGGCCAAACGACCGGACTTCAAGGGAATCAACAATAAATCTCTAGTCTAGCAGGGCTCTGGCATTATCACCTTGCTCATAGATATACAGGCTGACACGCGAAAGTATGGTTATCTCTTCCATGCTCACTTGAAGTGAGTTCTGCCCTCTTCCTAGATTCGCTCTTAGGCGGTTAACGAGTTGTTGAACTGCCTGCAAATCATCTCTCGCTTTTGGCACACGAGTATTCATAAAGGTGAACCACTTTTCACTCATGTTACGGCTTATCTTGGCGAGCACTTCGCTATTGGTAATGGTAAATGCTTTATCAAGATTGCCTCCATCTCGAAGGATGTCATAGATGATGTGGCCGTTCTTCTTCGCCACCATCATGTTCTTGGTATTGAGCTGCAGCTCACCAATGTGCCCATTGGCCATCTTTAAGAAGAACTTAATGTCTTTGTAGCCAGCGTCTGTTGCACCACAGTTGAATTTCGCGTTGTCGCCTTGGCTGGTACCGTAGCGATCTTTCATTGCAGATTGGTGATGCTTCAGCTCGACAAACTCTTTGGTCAGGATGATCATCGCTTTGGCTATGATCATATCTTCCATGGTTTCGAATACGATGGTCATGCGGGCTGCATCTTTCAGGTCACCAATATCGTAATGACGTTTACGGTTAGTGATCTTATCTAGCGCCCCATGGAAATCTTTTACACCTAGATAAGCTCCCGGCGGCTGTTTGAGTGTACCGTTACATACTGAAGCCACTTTAACAGCAAACTCTCTGAGCGCCTCTTGCGCCTCAACGGTTTCCATAAACATCATGAAAAGCTGCTTTTTCTTAAGCGTGGCATTGGCAACCTGATTTCGAGAACCAAAATCTAGGTTGCCGTTTGCTAGCTTCTGACTCGATGACTCATCCAAGTAATTATGAATCTTCTCTTTCTGCGTCATGATATCGAGAATGACCTGATCTTGCTTTTTATTGGCGTCATTCAGGTAATCGAAATTTTCGACCTTCTGCTTCAGAGCTTGTAGCTTCTGTTGGTAATCTTTGACGTTAACTAGACGAAAGCCCTGAGACATGATGCCTTGCTGGTTTATCTTGGCGAGCACCTTCGCCTTATTCTTCCTAACTTGCTCTTGGCTAATCTGAATTACTTCTGTGGTCGGCATATCTTAGTTCCCTCTCCAATATGCAGTTCATTCTGTACTGTCGGATGCACTATCCGTTTTCCTATAACGATATTAGTTTATAGATTTGATAATTACATCAATCAATAACGATAAGCCTATAAAATAGCTAAGGTTTGAGAGGTAGTTCCATAAAGACACAGCACCAAATGTTCTAAGTACACCTCAATCTAAAGTAAGGAATATGCCGAGATCCGGTAACAATGATTGGTATCGAGCTGACCTTACGTTATCCTTTACCCAATTCTTCACAGATAGGCTTTCTTCACAATGAGCCTCTCTTCAAGACCAATAAGACAGATATGAATTCGACTACCGCAACCCCTTCGCCTTCACTTGGCCGACAACTCTATACCATGACATGGCCAATGCTGTTTGGGGTACTTTCCCTTATGAGCTTCCAACTTGTAGACAGTGCCTTCATTGGTCAGCTCGGCGTTCTGCCGCTTGCTGTTCAAGGTTTCACGCTGCCTATACAGATGATCATCATCGGAATTCAAGTCGGGCTAGGCATCGCGACAACTGCTGTGATAGCGAGAGCGATTGGTGCTAACGAAATTCGCTACGCTAAGCAGTTAGGTGGATTAGTAGTTGCAATGGGCAGCGTGAGTGTCGCGCTTTTCTCCGTGATCATTTATCTGCTTCGCGGCCCCATTTTAGAATTGCTCGACGCACCAGGAAGCGTATTGCCGATCATTGATTCTTACTGGATCTATTGGTTAATCAGCTCTTGGACAGGTGCACTACTCTACTTTTACTACAGTGTGTGTCGTGCCAACGGTAATACTATGCTGCCCGGCTCAATGATGATCGCAACCAGCATCATCAACCTTATATTGGACCCAATCTTCATCTTTACGCTCGACATGGGTATCAACGGTGCAGCGATTGCGACGATTTTGGCGTTCGGTGCGGGCATCTTTATCGTGGCGCCCAAAGTCACCAAGAAACATTGGATGACGTTCGACTGGCACGATCTTGACATCGGCAAGAGTGTTCGCTCGATTGGCAACATCATGGGTCCTGCGATGGTAAGCCAATTGCTGCCACCTGTATCCTCTATGTTGGCGACTAAACTACTGGCAGGCTATGGTACGGCTGCCGTTGCGGCTTGGGCGCTGGGTTCTCGTTTTGAGTTTTTCTCGATTGTTGCGGTGCTTGCATTGACCATGTCGATGCCGCCAATGGTTGGTCGTATGTTGGGAGAAAAAAACCTAACTGACATTCGGAGCTTAATTAAGATTGCAGCAACCTTTGTACTTGGTTTTCAAATCGTTATTGCGCTTGTTACGTGGGTATTCTCAAGCGGATTAGCAGGATTGATGACCAGCGATAGTGAAGTAACCACAATCCTAAACTATCACCTCATGATTGTCCCAATTAGCCTTGGTCCTTTGGGAATCTGCATGCTAATGGTGTCGGTTTCGAACGCCCTAGGTAAGTCTTACACCGCATTAACGATTTCAGCGCTACGTCTGTTCGCTTTCTTCTTGCCTTGCTTATGGGTTGGCTCTCATCTTGCAGGAATTGAAGGTCTGTTCTGGGGTGCTATGGTCGGTAATGTGTTTGCCGGTATCTGTGCATGGTTTATGTACCGACGCGCGCTTGGGCAAGTTGAGGCTAAGCTAGCCAACTAGCCGCTAGCGAGTTGTTAGCTTTTAGTTATTAAATTCCAAAAAAAAGCAGCCACTTAGGCTGCTTTTTTAGTTATCCAAGTTCTGATTTAAGATCCTTCCGCTGACTATCCTTTGTTACTGAATTCTCTTCGATTAAGCCTCCTTTACCCCAAAAAAACATACCAACCAGCATAATTTCAATCTCAGAATTACTAGCTAGATTTCCGGACATAAGAAACATCCATAGAACCGATTTTTATGCCCCTTTAGAATTTGTTCTAGATCATTAAAGTGTTCAAAAATGCAATCTTTGGTTTTAAATATTTAAACTTTGATGAAGTTTAAGAAATTAAACCATATCGAAGATGATTTGGTGATCCTGTTCAAATTACGCTCTTAATTTAAGTTAATTTTTCGTTATTTGTTGATGTTTTGAACGTTTTTACGGTTTACAGAAGTTTACTCCACCTTGTTCAAATACTACCAAAGGAGTGGATTTCAGCCATTGAGTTCAAAAATGTAAATCGAAATCATGAATGTAAAACAAGTTCGATTCACCGATGAAGACAGAGAATGTTTAAGAAATTACTTCCGCTTGGCGGACACAATTGCTGACTTGATTGGCCCTTATTGCGAAGTGGTCATTCACTCCTTTGAAAGCCTAGAAAACTCTGTCGTGAAGATCGTCAATGGTCATCACACAGGTCGTGAAATCGGCTCGCCTATCACCGATTTAGGTTTACGCATGTGGAGTACATTCGAGAAAACTGGCGAAGTTTCTCCAAAGAGCTATTTCACCAACGCAGCAGACGGTTCCCTACTGAAATCGACTACCTGTGTGTTGGCTGGTCCACAGCAAAAACCGATCGGCATGCTGTGTATCAACATGAACTCATCTTTCCCATTTCCAGAAATCGTCAAGACGCTAATGCCGCAGTGCAATGTACCTCAAGCCATTGTCAGCGAGACCTTCAGCAACAATGCAAATGATGTGATTCAACAAGCATTGAGTTCAGCCATTAAAGAAGTTGAGCAAGACGAGACGATTTCTTCCAAAGGTCGCAATAAAGCCATCATCCGTTGCTTATTTGATAACGGAGTATTTGAGCTAAAAGAGACGACAACACAAGTATCAGAGCAACTTGGGATCAGCCGACAGGCGGTTTACAAGTTTATCCGTGAATTTAAATCAGAATAAAACCAATAATTTAGGAGTTACATCGTGAAACAGATCATTGCCACTGAACAAGCACCTGCAGCTATCGGCCCTTACTCACAAGGTACGTCTTACGGCAACATGGTTTATACATCAGGTCAATTACCTCTCGTTCCAGAAACGATGCAGTTTGTTGAGCGCGGCATCAAAGAGCAAGCTCGTCAGTCTCTAGAAAACTTAAAAGCGGTATTAGAAGCAAGTAATGCGGGACTGGACACAGTACTGAAGACAACCTGCTTCCTATCTGACATGGAAAACTTCGTTGCCTTTAACGAAGTGTACACAGAAGTGTTTGGTACAGAGAACGCACCTGCTCGCTCTTGTGTTGAAGCAGCAAGATTACCAAAAGACGCATTGGTTGAAGTTGAAGCCATCGCATACAAGAAATAACCGACTTAGTTATTAATGGGTATCATAGGAGATTCTCATGAGCGTTTCATTTATTGGATTAAGCATACTGTTCTTTGGGTTCTACGCACTGCTGTCGAACTTCAAAAAGCAAAAGAAAAGTTTTAACTTCCGCGTACTGAGTGCGCTTGCTGCTGGCTTACTGTTCGGTGGTGCAATTCAACTTGTTTTCGGTGTCGGTAACGTTGCAACATCTGGCTTCGCTGAACTGATTTCAGTGTTCGGTAAAGGCTACATCAAACTTCTACAAATGATCGTTATCCCACTTGTATTCGTGGCGATGATCTCTTCGATCATGAACGTTGAAGGCGGTGGTGCGCTATCTCGTATCGCACCAAAGATCATCGGTATTCTACTTTTCACTTGTGCAATCTCAGCAGCCGTTGGTATCGCGAGTATTTACCTATTTGGTATCGATGCAAACGCGCTAGTCAGCACAATCGGCACCAACAGTGCAATTGAAGCCCGCGGTGATTCACTGGTAGCAACACAAGATGCAATGGCAAGCAGTGGTCTGTCTGGTATGGCTCTGTCTATCATTCCAACCAACAT
The DNA here is from genome assembly GCF_013114525.1 of Vibrio sp. T3Y01. Lineage (NCBI taxonomy): Bacteria > Pseudomonadati > Pseudomonadota > Gammaproteobacteria > Vibrionales > Vibrionaceae > Vibrio > Vibrio sp. T3Y01. Next base: position 202,962 of record NZ_VTXJ01000010.1, read on the forward strand.
CTTTGACATGCTAACGGGTTCTCAACGTACTTCTACGTTATCAACTGTATTGTTCGGTATGTTCCTTGGTTACTGTATCCTTCAAGTGAAGAACCGTAAGCCAGAGAAAGTGCAAAACTTCGTTGATTTCATCAACTCTGCAAAAGAAGTGGTTCTTTCAATGGTTCGTGAAATCCTGAAGCTAACGCCTTACGGTGTATTTGCTCTGATGACCACGTTCATGATGACGAATGACCTGTTCGCACTCGCTGAAATGGGCCGTTTCCTTCTAGCGAGCTACGTAGCAATCGGCGTAATGTTCGGCATCCACTTCGTGATGGTGTCAATGTTCGGCCTTTCTCCTGCTAAGTTCATGAAGAAAATCTGGCCGGTACTAGTGTTCGGTTTCGGTTCTCGCTCAAGCATGGCTGCTATCCCGCTAAACGTTGAAACACAAACTCAACGCCTAGGGGTAGACGAAGAAACAGCAAACATGTCAGCGACATTTGGTACCAGTATCGGTCAAAACGGCTGTGCGGGTATCTACCCAGCAATGCTAGCCATCATGGCGGCACAAGTGATGGGCATGCCAGTTGACTTAGGCTTCATCCAGCAATTGATTGCTGTTATCGCGATTGCTTCATTCGGTATCGCGGGTGTGGGTGGCGGTGCAACGTTCGCAGCAGGAGCAGTACTGACCATCATGGGCCTAGACATCACAGTAGTAGCGATTCTGGTTTCTATCGAAGCACTGATTGATATGGCTCGTACAGCGCTAAACATCTCAGGCTCTATGTTGTCTGGTGTTCTAACAGCTAAGAAAAACGGCTCGCTAAACACAGAACAATACGACGCTGACGTTACAGCGACAGTATCAAAAGAAGCAGCAGTATAATTCTCAAACTTAATTAAGGGCACTCCTCGTGAGTGCTCTTCTGTTTTTCCTGAGTTCAGGCTATTTAGGTAATAAATATGAAAGTTGTTGTTATAGGCGGTAGCGCCGCTGGTATGAGTTTCGCAGCAAAATACAAACGTAATCAACCATCAGACGAAGTCATCGTATTAGATAAACGCAGTTACATCTCTTTTGGAGCCTGTGGCTTACCTTACTTTGCAGGCGGCATGTTTGATGATACCGAACGAATGATCTCTCGTACGCCAGAACAAGCAATCAAATCTGGCTTGGATGTACGCGTAGAAACAGAAATGGTGTCGTTCGACCGTACTGAAAAACATATTACAGTGCGTCACCAAAACGTAGAGAGCACTATCGATTACGATATGTTGGTCATTGCGACAGGCGCACGTCCGATCGTTCCCTCATTCGATGAATTCAATCCGGAACACGTATACACACTAACAAGCATGGAAGATGGTTTAGCAGTAAAAGAAGCGCTTAAAGATGATCGTAAACAACGCGTGTGCGTCATTTGCGCAGGCTTTATCGGGCTGGAAGTCTTCGATGCGGCACATGGCTTAGATAAGCACGTGACGATCATCGAACGTGAACAGCACATCATGAGCCGTCAGTTCAGTTCAGTTCAGTTCAGAAATCATTGAAGTAGTCGAAGGTGCTATTCGGGAGTCAGGTGCAGATCTTAAAACAGGTTGCAGTGTGTCAGCTATTCGTGATGCTGATCAAGGTGGTTACATCGTTGAAACCGATAACGGCAATGTCGAAGCTGATATCGTTATCCTGTCACTCGGTTTCAAACCAAATACTGAAGCATTCGAACTACCAAAAGCAGCAAATGGCGCGTTATTGGTAAATGAATATGGCGCTACTGAAGACGCTTATATCCATGCAGTCGGTGACTGTGCCGTTGTCCATCATATGGCGCTAGGCAAACCCGTTTATGTTCCTCTAGCAACTACAGCCAACAAACAAGCGCGTATGATGGCTGACAAACTAGCAGGTAAAGATACCTATATGTCAGGCTTCTTAGGTTCGTCTTGTTTGAAGGTGCTCGATTATGAACTGGCGTGTACTGGCGTAAATGAACTTTTGGCGAAAGAACATAACTTAGATGTGAAAGTATCAACAATTTCAGACAAGAACCAGACTGATTACTACCCTGGCCAAGAAGACATCAAAGTTAAACTGGTTTATCACCCAGAGACTAACGTTCTACTTGGTGGCGAGATCGTGGGTAAGAAAGGGGCTGTAGGCCGTATTAACGCTCTAGCTGTTGCCATCACTGCAAAGATGACCACACAGCAACTAGGTTATATGGACTTCTGCTACGCCCCACCATTTGCTCGTACTTGGGATGCACTGAACGTTGCAGGTAACGTAGCAAAATAACGAGTGCAAGTTTCGAGGAACGTACAGTTCAAACATCAAAGCAGAGCCTGAGCGCTCTGCTTTTTTATAGCCTCAACTCTACAAAGCTTACAGCTAGATAAAATAGCTATTTATCTAATGTAATTGAGCTTTCTTTTACCAAATTCAAAACGTAAAAAAGCCCGCTGATTTCTCAGCGGGCTTTCTAATGGTGGTGGGGCGAATGGGATGGTAACGGGAACTGGGAATTCTTAGTGTTAATCGATTGATTTACAAATAAAAGTTCAAATTCATACAATCCAACTTTCTAGCCCCAACTTCATATATTTATGCTTCTGATTGGTATTACGCACTTGCGTCAAAGAAGCATAAATACACTCAAGCGGATAAGAATCAGTCAATGTAGGAGCCAGAAAAAAGTGTCTCCAAATCGACTACAGTCTCTTTAGCAAAAATAGATAGGCCCTTCAGAGCCACACTTCTGAACTATAGTGTTTACTTTAATTCATCTTGGGCATAGACATGCTAGTACTGATCACACAATACATTCTGCACACGTCAAGAAATCACAACCACTAAGGGCAAGACTGGTGAATTGAAGTGCATGTCCAAGTATGGATGCATAATTGTCAGAGTCAGGAAAATACTCTATTCGCATGCCAAACGGCAGACCTGAACTTATCGTCAACATTTAAGCGCCTGCCATTTAATAAAAATGGCACTATAACAACGTCATAAGGCAGTTGTTCTGATGTGTTCAGAGAAATGTACCCTTGCTTAACGAGAGCTTGCTTAAGGTCATGGAACTGCGGAGGGTCGAATGTGTAACAGCCTCAGTTGTAGTAAAAGCCTTGGCAGCTCACCACACCATTTTCTGAATTTGCTAACCGCAGATATCGTTGACTGATAGTGAATGAGTCGGCACCCATTTGGTCGAATTGATAATTGTAATCAGTCGATAATGGCTGGTATTCACTTTGATTTCGTCGATCTTTTATTGATTTCATCAGTTCAGCAACATTGCTATATAAGTCCGCCATGTCCAACTCTACTCAACTGTTCCCTTTACTGAGTTTAACATAAACACCGAAATTGTTCATGTTAGTGGCTCTGCTACTGGCATAGAAACATCTGGAGAGGCCTATGTTGGGATTCGTAGTTTACACAGCTAAAATCGATCTGGGGCAGTGACTAAATCTTCGTTACTTGAGTCTGTCTGTGCTGAGCAATTTGTCATTACTGAGGGAACATGACGGGATAAGTACCAACCGATTCTGTCATGCCTTTATATTCTAGTATTCATATCGTTCAACTGCCTCACACATCGATACTCA